>CALMZF010000295.1 GCA_937870645.1 uncultured Paludibacter sp.
ATACAGAGTTTGAGTTATTTAGCAAAAATACAACTACCTTTGTAGCCCTTTTTTTTGACAGGGCAATTAAGTGTATGAAAAGAAACCTGATTTATATTCTGCTATTTTCATTCTACAGTCTGTCGGCACAAATTCCGACCGGCTATTACAATGCTGCGGTTGGGAAAACGGAAGCAGCGCTGAAAACGGCGCTTGCGA
Source organism: uncultured Paludibacter sp. (assembly GCA_937870645.1). Lineage (GTDB taxonomy): Bacteria > Bacteroidota > Bacteroidia > Bacteroidales > Paludibacteraceae > UPXZ01. Next base: position 199 of record CALMZF010000295.1, read on the forward strand.
GTGTAGTCGGGACACATACGGAAAGAACTTACTCCCAACTTTGGACTGATTTTGAACAAACTGATAAACGAGCGGATGGAAAAGTATGGGATATGTATTCAAATTGTACATTTATCTTCGGAATAAATCAGGATAAAGGAACTGGTGGTACTGCTGAATGTCAGTTATATAACAGGGAACACTCAATGCCAAATAGCTGGTTTAGTAAAGCCTATCCTATGTATTCTGACCTATTTCACATGTATCCAACCGATAAATACGTAAATAATCAAAGAGATAATTTTCCTTTTGGAGAAACTACATCGGGTACGGTTTTTGGGAACGGGAGTAAGTTGGGAAGTTCATCCTTCTCTGGATATACAGGAACTGTTTTTGAACCGATTAATGAATATAAAGGCGATTTTGCCCGTACCTATTTTTACATGGTAACTGCATATGATGATAAAGTAGCTACCTGGGTATCTGACCAATTAGCCGGCAATCAATATCCAGCACTTTCAACATGGTCTGTTGCTTTGTTTCTGAGATGGAACAGTATGGATCGGGTGAGTGATAAGGAAACTAATAGAAATGAAGCCGTTTATGGAATTCAGGGCAATCGCAACCCCTTTATCGATCATTCCGAACTGGCAGAATTTATCTGGGGAAGCCGTAAGGGTGAACCCTGGAGTTTGACTTCGGCAGTTGATGATTTGAAAATAGATTTCACCCTGTCGCCCAATCCGGTACGCAATCAACTGACGATAAGTTCGGATGAGCCGGATCTCAGTTATTCCATTTTTAATTTGAACGGACAGTTGTTGCAGGAAAACGATTTGTATGGCACTCAGGTTATCTCAGTGGATAATTTGAATAACGGAATGTATCTGATACAAGTCAAATCCGGTAACCGTAGAACCGTACAGAAATTTATTGTCAGTCACTAAAATCCATAGTCACATAAAATTTGCACAATCCAGCTTGGCAAATTCTCAAAATTTATTAATCCAATAACATCATCAATTCGTGAAAAAACTTTCCTTTTTACTCCCGTTATTTTTTATTTTATCAGTATCCGTTTTTGCTCAAATTCCTGCCGGATATTACAGTGCCGCAGTGGGGAAAACAGGAGCCGCACTTAAAACTCAATTGTCGTCAATTATCACTGCCGGAGCAGTGGACAAAGGATATGACTTCCTGTACACAATCTACAAAACCAGCGACAACCTGCCTAACGGAAAGGTGTGGGATATGTATTCGCTCAAAAGTGACGGAACGGCAAATTATTATTATGATCATGGGGGCGATAAGTGTGGAAGTTACAGCAACGAAGCCAGGTGCTACACCCGGCAACATGCTTTTTGTGTTTCATGGCTGGGTAAGGCATCTCCACAACGTTCAGATGCTCATCACCTGATTCCTACCGACGGCTATGTGAACAACCGCCGCAGTTCATTTCCTCACGGAAAAGTGGGCAGTGCCTCATGGACATCTTCCAATGGTTCAAAACTTGGAAGTTCCGATGCATCCACCGGTTATTCAGGAACTGTTTTCGAACCGATTGACGAATTCAAGGGTGATTTTGCCCGTATGTATTTCTATGTAGCCACCCGTTACGAATCAAAAATTGGGGGATGGGCTAATAACGGTAGTGCCGGTGAAATTTTGGCAGGAAACAGTTACCCGGCTTATAAAGCCTGGTTTTATAATCTTATGTTGAAATGGAATGCACAAGACCCTGTAAGTCAAAAAGAAATTGACCGAAACAATGCAATTTATACGAATTTTCAGCACAACCGTAACCCTTTTATTGATCATCCGGAATTTGCAGAATATATTTGGGGAACAAAGAAAGGTCAGGCTTGGTCTGAATCCGGTTCTACTTCACCTACCTTATTCTCACCTACATCCGGTTCTACGGTTGATTTTGGAACGGTTATCTATCAACAAACCACAACTAAAACAATTGTAGTATCTGGCATGAACCTTACAGGTGATTTAACCTTGAGCATAAGCGGAGCAGATGCTTCCTATTTCTCGGTACCTGTTACAACTATTCCAAAAGCAAGTGCACAAGCTGGTTACAGTCTTACTATCTCGTATAATGCTCCGGTAGTAGGAACGCACAATGCTATTTTAATCCTTTCTGGTGGAGGAATTACAGATGCAACAGTCAATCTGACTGCGACTGCAACTGCTACCAATTGTCAGAATTTGAATTTTTCTGCACCTTTCTCCTCTACGATGTCTCCATTTACACAATACAGCGTAACAGGAAGTCAATCATGGTATTGGAAAAGTTCGGCGTATGGAGTAGCTATGTCTGGTTATGTTAATTCTACAAGCAATGCAAATGAAGATTGGTTAATCTCTCCTTCCTTGGATTTATCTACCAGCAAAGATGTAGTATTAGCATTTGATCACACCATTAATAAAGGTGTAGTTACAAATATGCCAACTGAAAATACAGTGTGGATTTCAAACAATTATAGTAGTGGAAATCCTAATACAGCTATCTGGACACAACTTACTATTCCAACTTATCCGGCAGGAAACGACTGGACATTTGTAAATTCGGGCACGATCTCCATTCCGACTGACAAATGCCAATTAAATACATTTATCGGATTTAAATACATATCCACTACTGCAGCTAACTCAACTTGGGAAATAAAAAATTTGACAGTAAACGGAACTTGTATCTCATCTGCAGTTTACAATGCAAATAAAAGCTACAAGCACAAAGTCTTTTCAACAAATAAAAACATCAGTATCTCAAATCTTGAAAACGAAGATCTTGTCGTATATGATATTTGCGGAAAAAATGTATTCTCAAGCAGAAATTTGACAGGAGAAACTTCAATAAATTCACTTAATTCAGGTATATACATTATCAAAGCCGGAAATGAGATTTTGAAAGCAATGGTGAAATAATCATAATCAATTAAATTCGGCGTTGAAGAAAATAAGTCAGTTCAAACATATCATAAAACTTAATACGCTAACAACACGCGAAAAGGAGATACTACATTTAATTGCAAAAGGGAAAACAGATAAAGAAATTGCCGACAAATTATTTATCAGTATTCGTACTGCTAAAAAACACAGAAATAATATGATTACGAAAATTGGAGTAAATAATACGGTCGAATTAGTGGCTTTTGCTGTAGAAGAAGGAGAATGCTGAACAATGGACATTAAAAATTGTCCGTTTTAAAATAGTAACCAAACAAAAGTTCTTTTTTATTACATTCATTGCAAATACAAATGTTCGCCAAATCAAAACACAGTAAAGCATTGTTACGCTTATTATCACTGCTGATTTTCTTCGCATTATCTCAAATTATGTGCGCATATACTGCTACATCCGACACAACTCAAATTTCGCATTATTTGCAATTGGCTCAAAAACACGAAGCTGTTTCTATCGATTCAGTCGTTTATTATTTCCATAAAGCGGTTACTTTGGCTAATTCCGGACTTCATTCAACAACCAATCAGAAGGTTGTAAAGAAATTACTTATGCAATTGATCAAGGCAGAACTTGGACTTGGTCATACCTATTATGAAAAGCCGGATTTTGAAAAATCGCTTCAACACAATTCACGGGCACTCGAAAGTGCTAAGAAGATTGGCGACTCCTTTTATATTGGCGAAAGCCTTTTCAATATGGGAGAAGATATGCTTGAGCAATGTCGTTACAACGAGGCTATGGAAAAATACGGCGAAGCGATTACCTATTACCGGAAAGTCAATGATGAAACAAGTGTGTTTTGGTGCTATTCGGGAATGGGAATTGTTCAGAAAAATGCCGGAAATTTTGATGATGCCATTGAATGTTTCAAAAAGGCATTAGCTTCGGCTCAAAAAAGATCACTGAAAAATGAAGAAGCTTCGTGTTACAACAATATTGGGAATGTTTACCGCAGGCAGGGTAATTTTGCGAAAGCCATGGAAGCCTTTCAAAAAGCCCTTGATCAATTTATTAGACTTAAAAAAGATTTGTCGGTTTCAGACTGTTTGAACAACATTGGAAATCTATACCTTGATATTAATGATCCTTTTCGGGCGTTAAATTACTACAATAGGTCTCTTCGGATTATCAAAGATAAAAACGACGATTACCGACTGATAGGACGGTATAAAAATTTGGCTGACGCTTACACCGATTTGAAGGATTATGACAATGCGGTGCATTTTTTGGATGATGCCATTAAACTGTCTGAAAAATCGGGAAACGTATCGTATCTTGCTTCATGTTACACCCAATACGGGAAGCTGCAAATGTCAAAAGGTGAGTTTTTGATCTCCGTTGCATATTTTAAAAAAGCGGAATCGCTTTTTCAGAAAATTGATGCCAAAGCCGAAGAAGCAGAAGCTTTATTTGAAATAGCCAGTGCGGAGCAACAGAAAGGGTTGGTCAATGATGCCATACTTCACGCGAATGAAGTCTTGAAATTAGCAATGATTTCGGGAGCATTAAATATCGAGTTGAAAGCAAATAAATGCTTAGCCAAATGTTATGAACAGAGGGGGGATGCAAAAAAGGCCATTCCGTATCTAAATCGAGCCATACTACTGAAGGATAGTATCTATAGTGTAGAAAAGTACCGAACGATCGAAAATATAGAATCTGGATTCAAACACAATGAGCTTAAGACCGAAAACCAGATTTTAATCCAAAACAGTTTTTTGCAAAAGCAAGCTATCCGAACAAAAAATTTGCTGGCTATTCTGCTTGGAATCAGTTTAATATTAAGTGCCGCCTTATTTTGGATGATAGTCAATCGGTATCAAAATTCAAAGAAGGAAGCTATTCGGCTGCAGAACTTGAAGGAACAGCAAATTGAAAAACTGAACGAGAATCTTAAAATGAAAGAGCGCGAACTCACGTCCAAAACTATTTTTATCAATCAAAAAAATCAGTTGCTCGAAAGACTAATCCGCGAATTGGAGCAACTAAAAAAAGCTGACATCACAGTAGGAGCTGTTAGTCATCTTCAAACAGAGCTAAAACAGGAATTATCTCCCAACGCCTGGAAAGAGTTTGAGATTCAGTTTAACGAAGTTCATCCCGATTTTCAAAACCAACTTTTAATCCGCTTCCCCGAACTATCTCCTTCGGAAAGAAGGCTTTGTTCCTTTCTCAGGTTGGATATGAATACCCGCGAAATTGTCTCGCTTACAGGTCAAACCTTTAAAAGCATAGAGGTTGCCCGCACTCGTATCCGCAAAAAAATGAGCCTGTCGCGGGAAGATAACCTTACCAATTTTATATCTTCCATTTAAATTCCCATCCCAATTCCCCAATTTAATTCGTACAATAATACAATGAGTGTTTTTGTAGGGTGGCTCCTTTGTATTTGTAGGGAACATTATTAAACTGTAGTCGTACAATTACAGTAACTTTGTGTTTGAAATCAAAAATCAACGATCATGAAATCAATCTATTATTTGCTTTTTTTAACCTGCTTTTTATTTGTCGGTTCGTGCAGCAAAGATGACTACAATGACCCCGACAATAACGGTTCCTCTGATAATAAGCCCCATGTTTATATTTGTGGACATGAATCTGTCGGAACCAACAAGATTGCCAAATATTGGAAAGATGGCACTGAAGTTATCCTGACCGATGGCACACACGATGCCAATGCCTATGCAATTTTTGTCGATGGGAAAGATGTGTACGTTGCCGGGGGCGAATCGGATGGAACGCACCGGGTAGCTAAATACTGGAAAAACGGCGTTGCGGTAAACCTGACCGATGGCAAATACGATGCGATTGCAAGGGACATTTTTGTTTCGGGCAAAGATGTGTATGTGGCAGGCTCGGTGCAGGATGGTAAATCTTCCTATTACGGGGGAGTTTATGTGGCCAAATACTGGAAAAATGGCGAAGCAATAACACTCTCTGATGGAAATAATGATGCCTCGGCAAGGGCGATCCTGGTTTCGAACAACATGGTTTATACCGCAGGAACGGTGTTTGAGCCAACATACTCCAACAACATAGCTGTTTACTGGGTAAATAAACAGGTCAAACAACTGCTAACGCCCAATAGCCCAAATCAGGGGTCAGGGGCTTTAGACATTGCAAAAACCGATAATGGAAATTTTATTATCGCAGGTAGCACCCATAAAGGAAATACCAATTTGGCTACTTACTGGAAAGACGAGCAACAGGTTAACCTGACCGACGGGAAAGTAGGCACAAACCTCGGATCGGTTTACCCTTCAGGAGCAGACCTGTATTTTGCAGGCTGGCGATACAAAAGCGAAGGCGATTACACCATGCTCGCCAATTACTGGAAAAATGGAACTGAAACTGTTTTGAACGATGGGACCAAAGATGCGGAAGCCTATTCAATATGTGTATCCAACTCGGTAGTGCATGTGGTTGGCTGGGAAAACGGCAACTACAAACGGGAGGCGCAGTATTGGATAAATGGCGTTGCAAAAAGGATATGCAAAAGCCAACGATGGTCGGAAGCTACGGATATCGTGATAAAATAAGCTGAACATTAAACTATTGGCAACTAATAAATTATCGGATATGAACAAGTATCGTATTATCTTGCTTTTTCTATTTGCCCTCCTTATGGGTTGTTCCAAAAACGAATCGGACGAAGTACTGGAATCTGAAAATACACAGAAGGGAAGCGGCTCGCTGGTCTGGCTTACCTCTGCCGGCGGAAAGCTGTCACAATACGGGCAGAAAGTGGTCGTTGATCCAGAAGGCTATTTGTACGTGATCGGCTATTTTAATGGCACTGCTGCTTTTGGAACGATTACATTGGTAGCTTCGGGTGAGAATAACACCTTTGTGGCAAAAGTAGATACCAAAGGTAATTTTATCTGGGCTAAAGGCTTTGGTGGAACATCACTGTTTACTACTGATTATCCGAATTCAATTGCCATTGACACGGATGGCAATATTTATGTAACCGGCATGTTCGACTACAAAGCCGAATTCGGTTCGATTACGGTTAACGCACACAACGGCTCCACCGATATTTATATCGCTAAACTCGACAAAGCCGGCAATTTTCAGTGGGCTAAAAATGCGGGTGGCAATCAGAATGTGGATCATACTTATGCAATCTGTGCCGGACTGAACGACAACATATACCTTACCGGAATTTTTTATACCAAGGCATGGTTCGATGACATTGAACTATCGGCTGACAAGCAAGGTTACTATACTTTTCTGGCCGCCATGGATAAAGCCGGCAACTTTAAGTGGGTTAAACGAATGGGGACAACTTCCTTGTTGAGTATCACCGATCTGACAACCGATAACAATGGGGATCTATTTCTGCTCGGATACTATTTTGGCGATGAAAACCTGGGAGGAGTAGCGCTTCTGAACAATACTCAATATGCTTATACTTATGTGGCAAAAACCAACCAATACGGTGTAATCAACTGGGTTCAAACGACCAGTAGCAGTGACGGGGGGATTTTCGGGAGGTCAGTTTGTGCCGATAATTCCGGCAATTTGTACATCACAGGAGAATTTATCAAGAATGGCGTTGTGGGGTCCGTTTCGCTGTCGTCGGCAACCAAAGATGCTTTTTGGGCAAAAATCGATAGCCAGGGAAATTGGAAATGGGCCAAACAGTCCCAAACCGGAAGTGTGATTGCTGAAAATTTTTGTGCAGGAAAATCCATCTCCGTCGATGCGGAAGGAAACCCATTCCTATCGGGGAATTTTATGGGGAATACCGTTTTGGGGAACACAACACATCAAACCAATAATTTCGAAAACGGGTTCTGGGCCAAATTAAATACCGATGGGAGTATTAGCTGGTTGAAAAAAACCAATTCAACCGGAACGGCCAACGTAAACGATTTGATCCCCGACAATCAGGGATATCTCTACCTGACTGGGTATTACGGCAATAAAGCGGCTTTTGATTCCATCCAACCAACCTGGAGGGGAAGCACCGATATCTTTGTCCTGAAATCGAAACAATAGGTAGTTGATGCTGATAATCAGGAGATAAGATTTAATTCAGGGTAAAGAAAATAGGCAAAAAATATTTTAAGTTATGAAATCACTAAAAAATAAAATCAAGGTACTTGTATTGTTGGTAGTTATACACAGTATGTTGGCTATAAAACTAATGGCGGCCGATTATACCTGGACCAACTTGTCGGCAAAATTGCCTGCCAATGCTCCCATCACCGACATGGCCTGGTTAAGCAACCATTTCAGCCACAAAATTTTCCTTGCCGCCGGAAGCTCATTGTTGCAGGTCAACGACGACAACACAGTAACAACAATCAGCAGCAATGGAAATTATGCTGCTTTATATCAAAAGGTTGATGCCGGTTACCTTTGGGTAGCCGATGGCTCTTTGTTGCGCACGTACAGTAAATCCCAAGGTTTGTCGGAAATCGGGATTCCGTTGGCTGGAATTGCCAGTGAACTGTGGGCATCGGATACCGAGTATAAAGGATATGCCGTGGGTAGCCTGGGAATCAGTTTATTTGATGGCATCTGGGGGACTGTAACTGCCAAAACCACACCCGGGTCGGGCAATATTTCGGATATATGGGCAGTTGACAATGCGATTAACTCAGTATATGCACTTTCTGCAAATGGTTCAGTTTACCGGTCAACCGATGGCGCTGCTTCATGGGGCGCCGTTCCCGGGGCAACGGATATCCGGGCCATGTATTTCAGGAATTTTAACCAAGGATGGGCTGCCGGAACCAACGGGCATATTTATAAATTAAACGCTTCGGGAAGCTGGGAACAAAAAAATACGGGCATCAGCGACGAATTTTGCTCAATAGCGTTTACTACTTCCGGATCGTGCGGTGTTGCTGTTGCGAAAAATGGCACGGCCGTATTTTCAGGCGACGAGGGTGAAACGTGGGCACAGCTTCAGGTCTCTGCTGGTTCGTCCGGGATTACCAAAGCAATTATTACCGAGGATAAAAAGATATACCTGGCCGGGAATAAAGCTCTTTTCGTTGGCATTCCGGCTTTAACCACAGGCCATAACAACTTGCCTGCCCTGGTGCAAATGGTTTCGGTACGAACTGATGGCGACTCGCCTTTTTTTGGAAGCTATGGCAGTTCGGTTTCCAATGATGGCAATTATGTTGTCTTTGCTTCCAGGGACGAAAAATTAGTGGCAAACGATGCCTACGACTCCAATAATCTTTTCTTATGGGATGGTTCCAAAAGTTCAATAACGATGGCCGACACTTTGGCAAACGGGAACAGGGCCGATGGAATTTCACATTTTATCCAGGTCAGCGGCGACGGGAAATGGCTGATGTTGTCGAGCAGCGGCGAATCATTGACCAGCGGGGCAAACGATCATATTTCCTTGCCTATTGTTGATCCCATTACTGGCTCGGATGTGTTTTTGAAAAACAGGGAAAATGGGACTATAAGCCTGGCCAGTACATTTGATGAGGGGGGAGCATATACGGGACTGGATATGAGTTCGGATGGAAGCCGGGTTCTTTATGTGGACGGGACTCTTTCTCTGTATTTATACAATCGGTTCAACGGATCAAATGCACCAATTGAGCTTGGCCATTATGGCTCAGGTACTGGGGATGGTTGCCACGTGCTTACCGGAGAAGGCGCAATAAGCGGGGATGGAAGTACTATTGTTTACCAAACTGAAGATTACATGATTGTTGACGACCCCGGAGGCGGCCATGCAAAGAGCAACATGTCCAGGTCGGTTTATGTTTGCACGGCTGGCGGCGCTTCACGTTTGCTTTTTAAATCGAGCTATGCCGATTTTGCCTATGATTATCAGGGAGTGACTTATTTCAGCTTAAATTACGATGGTCGTTATTTTGTTCATCGCGACGAGAAAGGCCAGATAAAGTTTTGGGACCTCAATACCGGCACGTCCGAAATCGTTAGCAAATCAACAATGGGCGAGCAGGCAAATGGTAATTGTTGGGCAACTGGTATAAGCGCCAATGGGCGGTATGTGGTTTTTTATTCGGCAGCCGGCAACCTGGCCCCAAACGATACAAACGGGAAGTTTGATGTCTTTTTGCGCGACCGGACATCAGGCAAAACAACTTTGGTCAGTACAAATATCGCCGGAGAGCCCAGTACCGAACGGTCGAATTCGGAGTTCGATAGTTCCCAAAACTTAAGCATTAGTGCCGACGGGCAGTACATTACGTACGAATCTCAGGCCGACAATTTGGTTTCAACGCCTAAAAACAGTTCCACCCGGTGCATTTTCTGGGCCATGCTCGATGTTGAAAAAGATGGGCTTACAATATCCGGTGAATTGGCCGTCAGTACTATATCCCCGGCAACCAACATTTCGGCTACAGGCGCTGTTGTATCGGGCAATGTGGTTGCAGGCAGCGATGTAACAGTGACCGAGCGCGGATTTGTGTACAGCGCATCGGCCAATCCTTCGGTTGGTGGTTCTGGTGCAACAAAAGTAACTGCCGGCAATGGCGCCGGGACTTTTTCGGCAACACTGGCCGGATTGGCTTCAAATACCATTTATCATGTACGGGCGTACGCTTCCGATGGCACCGAAATAACATACGGCGAAGACGTCACATTTACAACCTTGATGGCAACTGGCGTTATTGAAAAACCAACAGATGGGAATTTCATGATTTTTCCAAACCCAACTGCGGGAACTGTCCACATTTCAACGCCTACAGGCGAATCGATAAACCGGGTCGAAGTTTTCAGTGTTCAAGGTAAGCAGGTTTTGTCAATTGACAACGTTCAGGAGAACAGCATTAATTTGTCTGGCCTACCTAAAGGCATTTACCTTGTCAGGATAAAAAGCCAATCCGGTTTTTATAACCGGAAGATCGTAAAAAATTAGAAAACTGTTAAAATGAGATCAATTACCGATATGCAAATCATGCTCAACTTATTATTACTGATTTTGGGAGGCTGCTCCGGGGGAAGTAGTTCTGAAACATCTGGAAATGAAATTCAATCAGGGAAACAGGCGATTTTATTTCACCGTCAAAACGAACCCAACGAAAATGCGTTCTCGTTCCTGCTGCCACAAAACTGGACGGTTTCAGGTGGGATTACCCGGGTCGACCCGAACAGCGGCGGTGGTGCCGCGAATGCCATCGAAGCCAAATTATACCTGAAACTATCGTCACCCGATAACAAAGCTTCGATTGCATGGTTACCCGATACCCGCTTTTTCGACATGCGCCGTTATCCGGGTGCAAACATGGCTGCTTCGATGTTCCCTGATGGCAGTAATTACAATGGGATGACTGTTTTGCAAATGCTGAGTCCCGGCGATTTTGTAAAACGGGTTGCTTTCCCGTTTGCGCACCCACATGCCCAATCGCTTCAAATAACCGGAGTTCAGCAGCTTCCGGAACTGGCGGAGGAATATCGCCGAATGTCGTCCGCGATGGTTCCCGGTTATCAATTTAACTATGTTGCGGCCATTGTTACGCTCGAATATGCCGAGAACAGCATTCAGTACCTCGAAAAAATGGTCTGCGTGATCGAAGATTACGGACGGTTGGGCACCGGTTTGTGGGGGAACAAAGAAACCTGGTATGTGAGGGCAGAAAAAGGGAAATTTGAAAGCATGGCTCCGATTTTTTCAACCATCGGGCAATCGGTAAAAATCAATCCTGAATGGATTAGGCATGAAATACGCAGTCAGCAGATAAACAGCCAGATAGCGATACAAACGCAGCGCGACGTTGAGCGCATCGACAAGGAAATCACCGAACACCGGGCGCGGACAAATTCCGAAATCAACAACGACATGTACCTGAACCTTACCGGGCAGGAAGATTACACCAACCCATTTACCGGCGAAACCGAGCGGGGAACCAACGAGTGGAATTACCGTTGGGAAAACCGGCAGGGCGATGTGATTTATTCCGATAACCAAAATTATAGTCCAAACGACGATGTGAACTTAACAGTCAAAGGGTTTAAGCGTTCGGAAATCAGGAAACGATAAACATTTACTCCGTAATGCCAAAACAGAAAACCATAAATAATCAACAATGAAAACCTATTTACTCTTTGTAACGATTTGTATTTCAATTAGTTTTGTTCATGCTCAGGTACCAAAAACGGTAACAGTGAATACGCCCGGAACCTTGGAATCTGTACTTACCTCTACTGAATTGATTAACACTACTTCCTTGGTGGTAAAGGGGAAAATCAACGAGTTGGATTTTTTGACCATGAGGATAAAAATGTCTGCATTGGTTTCGGTAGATATTAGCGAAACAGATGTGATGGAATCAACGCGAAACGGATATACTTATCCGGCGAATGAGATACCAAAATATGCATTATCAGAAAATATTAAAATCAAGGCAATTAAGCTTCCATCTTCAGCTAATTCCATCGGAGTGGGAGCTTTTCGAAGCTGTACCGGATTACGCTCATTTACCAATGCTGTTTCTGTTACAACCATACAGCACGAAGCTTTTTACAATTGTAAAAGCCTTAAAACGGTTGAAATTCCTGCAAAGGTAAAGACTATTCAATACGAAGCCTTTTACCAATGCGATTCTCTGACTTTAGTGAACATTTCAGCTTCCTTAGTGAGTTTTGAACGTAATTGTTTTAATTTTACGGCCAGTTTTACAGTTGATCCGAAAAACCTTTACTTTTCTGCTCTGGATGGTATTTTGTATAATAAAAATAAGACGACCCTTCTTCAATGCCCTAATTCTAAAAGCGGCAATTTCAGTATTGCATCTTCAGTGGTAACTATTGGTGCCAATGCTTTCAGGAAATGTGAAAAAATCACTGGTGTTATTTTTTCTCCGGTGTTGGATAGTATTAAAGATTTCTCTTTTATTGGATGCACAGGGCTAACTGAACTAAATTTTCCTTCTTCGTTAAGATACATTGGAAACAATGCCTTCTTTTCGTGTACGAATCTTAAAACGGTTGGATTTTCAGATGCCATGGAGTTTATTGGAGATGATGCTTTTAATGAATGTGCCTTGATTGATTCAATTGTCATGCCTTCTAAAATGAAGAGAATTGGTAGCTGTGCTTTCCGTTATTGCACAGCACTGAAAGCTGTGCGGTTTGTTGCACCATCTTCGCTAAACGAAATTGGCATTTTGACATTTCAAGCTTGTACCGGATTAACTTCGGTTAGCATTCCAAATTCAGTAAAAAAATTGGGTGGAGGGGCTTTTCAGGATTGTACCAATTTGAAAGAAGTATCCCTTCCATCATCCCTTCCAAATATTTCAATTTCGCTTTTTAAAGGATGTGAAAAGCTTACATCAGTTGATATTCCAAGTTCGGTATCAAAAATCAGTGATTACGCATTTTTGGGATGTTATTCTTTATCTAATTTGCTTTTACCTACCGGGGTTGACTCCATTGGATATCGGGCATTTGGTGGTTGTACCAAGTTAAAATATGCTAATATTCCGGCAACTGTAAAATTTATTGGAGCAGAAGCCTATTTAAACTGCAAAGCCCTTTCGGTTTTGTACGTTTACACTCAAACCCCGGTAGATTTAAGTTCGTCTGACAATGTATTTGGAGGATTTTCAAAAAGTAAATGTAATTTGATGGTTCCTTCTGTTTCAAAAAATCTGTACAAAACAGCGAATCAATGGAAAGACTTTACTTTGGTCGGGGATATAGATGTTCTGTTGTCTGAAATTAAAGTTAACGGAATTGATGTTCCAACTTTTCACAGTATGGTTTTCGATTACAGCATGATTTTGCCACCCGAGACATCCATTTATGTAATATCAGCCAACAGTCTTTATCCAAATGCAACAGTTAAAATAACCCAGGTGGCTTCTGTTCCAGGCGCTGCAACCATTGAAGTTACCGGTATAGATAATACAACAAAACAAATCCACACGGTTTATCTGGCTATTGCCGATGAGCATTCGAATATTGTAACAATTAATTCGGGAGTAAAAACAGGGGATAAAATCTTGATGATTGTTGATGGAACTCCGGGACAGGCGATGGTTGATTATGGCGATGGTATTCTGAAAACAACAGACCTCTTCAATTATTCTGGTTTCACCCCTTATATATCCTTTTTTGATGCCACGTCGCCGGTCGATAACCCCACCATTAAAGTTTATGCCAAATCATTAAAAAATTTATTTGTGACTGCACTTAACAAAGCGATTAGTTTAGATGTGAGTAAAAATTCAGGTTTGGAAATACTGATATGCTCTGACAATCAATTGACAACATTGGATGTCAGTAAGAATACTGCTATAATTCAACTGGAATGCAATAACAACAAACTTAGATCGATAAAATGTTCTGCGGAAAATACCGCTTTGAAAGAAATTTATTGCAAAGGGAACCAATTATCTGAATGTGGTTTGGATTCTTTGTTCTATTCCTTGCCTTTTCGAAGCTACGAAAACAATGGAACGCTATATGTTGGCGATAATCCGGGGACATTAATCAGTAAAACAGAAATAGCTCTAAATAAATTTTGGTCGACCGATATCTCAGGCGATGGTTCAGGATGTACTCATTCAGGTATTGATGTATCGGAAACTGTTGATTTGGTTCTGTATCCAAATCCTGGAAATGGGAGATTCAATCTGTGCATACCTGAGGGTCAACAATTGCATTCCTTGACGGTTGTCAATTCTTTGGGGAAAACCGTCCGAAATGTTGATATCTCGGGTCAGGATTCAGAATTTACTTTCGATCTTAGCGACCAACCAAACGGCATTTACCTTTTGCGCTGTTCGACAAATAAGGGACTGGGTTGCAGGAAGCTTGTTAAATACTAAAACAAATTCGACATGAAAACAATCACATTTATCGCATAGTTTTTTTTGTTGGATTTCATCTTTGTGCTCAGGATATAAACTTATCGTTTTAAATCCAAATCTGGCGATGGCTCAATAGATAGCATCAGGGCAACAATCCTTAAAACAAAAGAATCAGTTTTGATATCGGGAAAAAGTACCCTGAAATTGATCGACGTAACCACAGGTATTCCAGAAGATACCATAAAATATGGCGTGGCTTTTCATGAATGTATTGATGCTGATGGTAATAGTTATAAGGTTGTAAAAATCGGTGATCAGACCTGGATGGACGAAAACCTGAAGACAACCAAGTTCAACGATGGCACCGCTATTCCCTATACAAAAGATAATTCTGTATGGTCAGCATCAGTTCTTGCATCAACTCCTGCATATTGTTGGTATAGCGATGATACCTATCAAAATGCATACGGGGCTTTGTATAATTGGTATGCCGTAAACACAGGCAAGTTAGCTCCTGTCGGCTGGCACGTAGCTACCGATGATGAGTGGACAATTCTCGGAAATTATCTGATGGCTAATGGTTATAATTACGATGGTACAACTACCAGCAATAAATATGCAAAATCATTAGCAACTACCTATTCTCGGTTTGGCTCTATTTTTTCAGCAGGTTGCATTGGTGATGATTTATCAAAGAACAACTCAGCCGGGTTCTATGCTCTTCCGGGTGGCTATCGTGACAGCGGTAGTGGAGTTTACTATCTTAATCAATCCGCATTTTGGAGGTCTGCTTCGGAGAACGGTACGGGGGGGTTCGGCTGGAACAGATCCTTACTCTATTACTCCGCTGAAATGTACAGAGACAGCTATGTCATACCAACTGGTATGTCTATCTGTTGTGTGAAGGATTTGTTTATTTGCTTAATAGTGCAAAGGTTGCTTTTATTATTCAGTTGTAATCAAGAGAAATAAGAGGCTGTCTGTCTTTTGAGACAGTCTCTTATTTTTATCTAAAATTTAAAAAAAATAATCAAAACAAAATAATTACCTATCTTTAGAACAAAATTAAATAAAATAATGTTGGATGTAAAAAATATATAAAAATTTCTCAAAAAAACATGAAAATACACGAATATCAAGCGAAAGAAATTTTTGCCCGTTATGCCATTCCGGTTACACGTGAAATTCTTTGCTACACTACAGCAGAAGCTCTTGCCGCTGCTGAAAAACTCGGATTTCCAGCCGTAGTAAAAGCTCAGGTGCTCACAGGTGGACGCGGCAAAGCCGGTGGAGTAAAGTTGGTACGCAATCCGGAAGAAGCCCGCGAAGTTGCCTGGAACATTCTGGGAATGGACATCAAAGGCTATACAGTGGAAAAAGTGCTGCTGGCCGAGGGTGTGAAATTTCACGCAGAACTTTATGTAGGACTCACCATTGACCGAAACTCAAAATCCGTTATCCTGATGGCGAGTAAGGAGGGAGGAGTAGAAATTGAAGAAGTGGCCAAGGATAATCCCGATGCCATTCTTAAGTTCCCGATCGATCCTGAATTGGGAATGACACCTTTTCTGGCCCGGAAAATAGCTTTTCACCTATTCGATGATTTTGTCCTGGTAAAACAGGCAGCCGATTTGTTTCAGAAATTATACCGTATATTTCTGGATACCGATGCCACCCTGGTAGAAATCAATCCACTGGTAATCACTGACGACAACAAACTCTTGGCACTCGATGGAAAAATGACTTTCGATGATAATGCACTCTATCGCCAGCCCGAAATTGAGAAGCTTTTTGAACCGGATGAGGACGAACTAAAAGAAGCAGAAGCCAAGGAAAAAGGACTGAGTTATATTCGGTTGGACGGATCGATTGGGTTTATGGTCAACGGAGCCGGTCTGGCTATGGCTACCATGGATATGATAAAACTTTACGGTGGCGAACCGGCCAATTTCCTCGATATCGGCGGCAGCTCCAATCCACAGAAAGTGATTGATGCCATGAATCTCCTTCTATCTGACAAAAACGTAAAAGTAGTCATGATTAACATTTTCGGGGGCATTACCCGCTGCGACGATGTGGCTAAAGGACTGCTTGAAGCATTACGACAATTAGATGTCCAGGTACCCATTGTAGTACGTCTATCGGGCACCAATGCCAAAGAAGGACTGGAAATACTGAAGGGAACCAATCTCACTGTGGTAGAATCCATGAGTGAAGCAGCGCAGAAAGCAATTGCACTGACAGCCCCCCTAACCCTCCCGAAACAAGTTCGGGACAGGCTCTGAAGGGGGAAAGTTGCGTAATTGTAACTTATACTTAAATAGGAGGGAAGTTAATCAATAAATATATTATTATAAACCTAATTTAATTCACGTTCCCTCCCCTTTGGGGAGGGTTAGGGAGGGGCTCATGAGCATTTTAGTAAATAAAAATACACGCCTGATAGTTCAGGGAATTACAGGCCGGGATGGTGGATTTCACACCTTGAAAATGAAAGCGTACGGAACAAACGTGGTGGCTGGTGTTTCACCCGGCAAAGGCGGACAGGAAGTCGATGGAATTCCTGTTTTCAATACCGTTACCGATGCTGTGAACGCAACCGGTGCCAATACATCTATCATTTTTGTGCCTGCAGCCGTTGCAGCCGATAGTATTCTGGAGGCATCAGAAGCCGGAATAGAACTGGTAATTGCCATTACCGAAGGCATTCCAACACTTGACATGGTACGCGTGATGCCGTATTTGAAGAAAAACGGAACAAAAATTATCGGACCAAACTGCCCGGGGCTTATCACTCCCGAAGAAGCACTGGTGGGCATATTGCCAGGAAATATTTTCAAAAAAGGAAATATAGGGCTTATCAGCCGAAGCGGTACATTGACTTATGAAATGGTCAATCAGCTGACTACCAACGGACTGGGACAAAGTACCTGCGTAGGTATCGGTGGTGATCCGGTGGCCGGTCTTTATTTTGAGGAATTACTGGCCATGTTTCAGAAAGATCCCGAAACGGATGCCATCGTACTGATTGGCGAAATTGGCGGCGATGCCGAAGAGCGGGCTGCCCTATTTATCAAAAATAATGTCAGCAAGCCGGTGGTGGCTTTCATAGCCGGACAAAGCGCACCTCCGGGCAAGCGGATGGGTCATGCCGGAGCCATCATTACCAGCGGAAGCGGAAGTGCAGCCGAAAAAATTGCAGCGTTTGAGAATGCCGGAATTCCCGTGGCACGCAAACCGCAGGATATCCCCCTGCTTGTGAAACGGCAACTCCAATACAACAGTTAATTCTGTAATACGTTGATATATATAATATTAACAAAAATCCCTTTGCATCGCAAAAGGGATTTTTGTTGTGCCCTAATGTTCAAACCAGCCGCAAGTTTATCCTGTTGAGTTTTATCAACTTAAAAAAATAATGTACTTTTGTCACTTCTATAATAACATTAGAACCGGTTATCTGAAAAAAAATACATCTATGGCTTTAAACTATATCTGGATTGCTTTTATTGTCATTGCTTTTTTTGTTGCGTTGTTGCAGATGATTTTTTTTGGCAATATTTCCATTTTTAACGAGGTTCTGCAATCCATCTTTGGCTCTGCAAAATCCGGTTTTGAAATATCGCTGGGACTTACCGGTATTCTTACTTTTTGGATGGGAATACTCAAAGTAGCCGAACACGGAGGAGCGCTGAAAGTAGTCTCGCGTATGGTGGCCCCTTTTTTCACCCGCATTTATCCCGAAATACCCAAAGACCATCCCGCACTAAGCAGTATTTTTCTCAATATGTCGGCCAATATGCTGGGGCTCGACAATGCGGCTACGCCCATGGGGCTGCAGGCTATGAAAGAAATGCAGGAGTTAAATCCGAAAAAAGATACCGCTTCCAATCCCATGATCATGTTTCTGGTGCTTAATACGGCAGGTATTGTACTGGTGCCAATGACCGTGATGATGTATCGTACACAGTTGGGAGCCGTCAATCCGGCTGATGTTTTCCTCCCGATTATTGTTGCCACACTTTGTGCCTTTATCACCGGACTTATCACCGTTTCTGTTATTCAGAAAATCAATCTTTTCAATCGGGTGGTAATGGGTGTTTTAGCCGGACTGGTATGCTTCGTTATCGGACTCGTTTATTTTTTCAGTACCCTCTCGCAAGAACAGATTACTGCCTATTCAAGTTTCTCGGCTGCCTTTATTATACTTTCAATTATCGTCATCTTTGTGATGATGGCTGTAAAGAAAAAGGTTAATGTCTATAATTCCTTTATCGAAGGAGCTAAGGAAGGTTTTCAGGTTGCCGTGGGCATCATTCCTTACCTGGTAGCGATGTTGGTGGCCATAGGCATGTTTCGGGCATCGGGAACGCTGGATTTGTTGATTGACGGAATTCGTTACCTGGTGGCATTAACGGGTGTGAATACCGATTTTGTGGAAGCATTGCCCACTGCATTTATGAAACCACTGAGCGGCAGTGGCGCACGGGGTATGATGATTGAAACAATGACGCGTTATGGCGCCGATTCGTTTGTCGGACGGCTTTCGTGCATTATTCAGGGTTCTACCGATACTACTTTTTATATTCTGGCTGTATATTTTGGCTCTGTAAAAGTAACCAATACCCGCTATGCGGTTATGGCCGGACTTTTTGCCGATTTTGTAGGAATAACGGCTGCAATTTTGCTGGGGTATTTGTTTTTTCATTAAAAAGAGGCCCCCTAAATCCCCCGAAGGGGGACTTAAAGACTTTGAAAAAGAATTATATTTCAACTAACCGAATAAAAATATTGAAATGTTGATATAGTAATGTAGATTTTATAAGTAAAAATGCGAAAGTTTTCATTAATTAGAAGATATTTGTAGGCTGTTAAACATAAGTCGTTATAAAAAAAAGGATATTAATTTAACCATATCTACAAGTCCCCCTTGGGGGGATTTAGGGGGCTTCTCATGATCCATTACATTACCGAAAATATCGAAATGCCGGATATTAATCAGGCAGTTATCAATCGCTGGATAAAGGTGATTGCCGCTCACTGGGGGAGAAAAGTGGGAAATATCACCTACATTTTCTGCTCAGACGCTCGCATACTCGAAGTAAATAAGCAGTATCTTCAGCATGATTATTTCACCGATATTATTACCTTCGATTACAGCAGCGGAAGTGTCATAGCCGGTGATATTTTTATTAGTTTGGATACTGTAGCAGATAATGCCCGTCAACTGGGAATTATTTACACCGATGAACTTAACCGTGTTCTGATACACGGAATTCTGCATTTGTGCGGACAGGACGATAAAACTCCCGAGACACAGGCCGATATGACCGCAAAGGAAAATGCTGCGCTTGAAATATTGCAAAATGAGATCAACTGAGAGTTTTTTTCACAGAAGGTTTAAGTAACCAAAAAGACCTTCGCATTTAGCAATAAATTGTTAAATTAATCCGCCTAATTTCTGCCCATTACCTTATATTACAAAGATTATCACTACTTTTGTTTCCAATTTCAGAAAAAAAAATAAAATTTATGGCTCAAAAATACGTTCTACATTTATTAATAACTCATTATTGTTAAGAATATGAATGTGTTTTCCGGAAAAACCATTTTATTATGTTTTTTCTTTATTTTATTTTTTTCCTTCAACTCGAAAAGTCAGGATGAATACAGGGCTGAAATTGGACTGCAGGGAGGTGCAAATATCTATACCGGTGATGTCAATACCGTAGCAAAGCCGGATTATTTTTTGCAAAACATGAAGAATATTCAACCCGATTTCGGTCTTTTTTTTCGATATCGGTTCAATCCACGTACGGCGTTACGCTTGGGATATGATTACAGCACTGTCAATGGATCGTACATATATAATGTCAATACCTCTCAACAATTGAATCAGACGCTTCACATTGTTGATATGACGGGCGAATATAATTTTTTTGATCTCGAAAATGATCCGTATAAGCGTTATAGTAAGAAGTATTCGCCGTATATTTTTGCCGGACTTGGAGTAATATACATTCCGGATGCTGAAACATTGTTTCAAAAAAAGTATGCACCAACCGTTCCATTTGGTATTGGATTGAAATGGAAAATGGCTAAAAGATGGAATTTGAATATACAATGGACCAATCATTTGCTGCTTAGTGATAATCTGGAAGGAAAAATCAAATTGGATTATGGTGAATTAATAAAAGATTGGGATCTGAATGGTAATCCCGTTTGGCCAAATGATTTATCACCAATACCCACTTGGACTAAGCGCATCAATCCTATGAATAATGACCTGCTTTCCGGGTTGATGATTGGAATAAGCTTTGATTTCTGGAAAAAAGGCTGCGACTGTAATCAAAGCGATAAAATGAAAAAGAAAACCTCTGTATTTCAGCGGTAAAAATAGTTTTATGAGTTTCAATGTTTAGTAATTTTCAATTTAATTGAACCAATGTCATTCAAAGAGCAATTAGACCTCAAAAGTCTGCCAAAGCATGTGGCCATTATCATGGATGGCAACGGACGATGGGCTAAGGAACGGGGATTTGACCGAATTTACGGACATCAGCACGGTGTAACTTCGGTACGTGAATGTACCGAAGCGGCTGCCGAGATTGGAATCAACTATCTGACACTTGACGCTTTTTCGACCGAAAACTGGAGTCGATCACGTCACGAAGTGGATGCTTTGATGGAATTGTTGATTGATACCATAGAAAAAGAAACACCCACGCTGAATAAAAACAACGTAAGCCTGATGGCCATCGGCGATTTGTCGCGATTGCCACAAGGTGCATACGAAAAACTTCAGCGGTGTATTCTTCAAACTAAAAATAATACCGGCTTAAGGTTGGTTCTGGCATTGAGTTACTCTTCGCGTTGGGAAATATCTAATGCCTTCAGGCTGATATCTCATGAAATTTCCGAAGGAAAAATTAAGACAGACGATATAACCGAAGATTTGATTTCGAACTATCTGACAACAAAAGACATACCGGATCCGGATCTGATGATACGTACAAGCGGAGAACTAAGAATCAGTAATTTTTTGCTTTGGCAGCTGGCTTACACCGAATTGTATTTCACCAATACGCACTGGCCTGATTTCAGAAAAGAGAATTTCTTTGAAGCTATCGTTGAATTTCAAAAACGTGAACGGAGATTCGGTAAATAAACTGTACAAATAAGTAGACACCCAATAGATACACATGCAATACAAAAAAATACTTACCTTTTGTTTACTGCTCTTTTTCAGTCATCTCATTTCAGCTCAGACAGTTGTTCCCAATGACTCAGTAGTTACTCCCCAGATCGATTACAACGAACCCAAAGAATATCAGATTGCTGATATTCAGGTAGAAGGTGCCGATTCGTACGACGACTTTGTACTTATTGGATTTTCCGGCCTGCAAGTGGGTCAAAAAATTGTTATACCCGGTGATGATATTACCAGTGCCGTGAAAAAATTCTGGGAACAATCCATGTTTTCGGATGTAAAAATTGAACTGACGAAAGTGGAAGGCGATAAGGCATGGCTGACTATTTACCTGCAACTCCGCCCGAAGGTGTCTGAAATTATTTACAAAGGACTTAAAAAGGCTGAAATAGAAGACATTGAGAAACGCATCGGCATTCTGAAGGATAAACAAATTACACCGAACATGTCGGACCGTGCCACCAAATCTATCAAGAAATACCTCGACGAAAAGGGTTTTTCAAATGCGGATATTAAGGTTTATCAGATGGATGATCCCGCCAAACCGGGTTTTGTAAAAGTGGATATAGATGTGGATAAAAAACTCAAAACACGCGTTCACAAAATTTACATTTCGGGCAATGACAAACTGGATGCCCTGCAGATAAACAAGGCGATGAAGAAAACCAATGATAACAACATTATCAATATCTTCAGAACCAAGAAATTTGTAAAAGACCTCTACGAAAAGGACAAAATAGCTGCCATTGAAAAATACAACGAATTCGGTTATCGCGATGCCTACCTGGTGTCCGACAGCGTGGTGCCATTCGACGACAAGTCGGTGGATGTTTATATGAAATTCAATGAAGGAGAAAAGTATTACTTCCGCGATATCAAGTGGATTGGCAATACAATTTATCCTTACGAAACCTTAAATCAGTTTCTGGGGATAAAAAAAGGGGACGTTTACAATCTTCGGTTGCTCAATAAACGACTTCAGGAAGATGAAGATGCTGTAGCAAAACTATATTCCAATAAGGGATACTTGTTTTTCAATATTCAACCCATTGAAGTTGCCATCCAAAACGACTCCATCGATTTCGAAATTCACATGGTCGAAGGAAAACCTGCAACCATCAACGAAGTAAAAATCACCGGAAATACACGGGTGTACGAAAATGTGGTTCGTCGTGAACTTCGTACTGTGCCCGGAGCACTCTACAGTCAGGATGACATCATGCGTACACTGCGTGAACTTGCTCAGATGGGACATTTTGATCCTGAAAAATTATCGAAAGATATGATGGAAGGTGGTCTGAAACCTAATCCTGAAAATGGTACGGTCGATTTGACCTACAAACTCGAAACAAAGAGCAGCGACCAGGTGGAGTTTTCGGCCGGATGGGGAGCAGCCGGTATTGTTGGTAGTCTGGGGCTTAAATTCAGCAACTTTGCTATTCAGAATATTTTCAAACCAGAAACGTATCGTATCGTTCCCCAGGGCGAAGGTCAGACTTTCTCCATCAACGCACGTACCAACGGAAATTACTATTCTTCATTCAGTCTTTCGTTCCTTGAACCCTGGTTAGGCGGCAAACGACCTAATTCGCTATCAGTTTCACTTTACTATACAGCTACATCCGGTATGAGCGACCGTTATCTGAATGCTTATTCCAGTATGTCAAGTATGTACGGCGGATATGGTGGTTATGGTGGATACGGTGGTTACGGTGGTTACGGTTCAGGTTATGGATATGGTTCGGGTTATGGCAATACAAGCTACGAAACCGAAGTGGACAAAAATAAATACTTCCGCACCCTGGGTGCTTCTATCGGATATGGAAAGCGATTGAGCTGGCCCGATGACTTCTTTACGTTTTACGGAGAAGTAGCCCTGCAGCGCTATATGATCAACAACTGGTATCAGCAGGAAACGAATGTGACAAACGGTGTTTTTAATAATATCGGATTAAATCTGACCATTGCACGAAATTCTATCGACAATCCAATTTTTACACGCAAAGGCTCTAATTTTTCACTGGGTTTACAGGTAACTCCTCCATACTCCGCATTCAACGGTAAGGATTATTCCAATGTAAATATGACCGATGCTGAAAGATACAAGTTCCTTGAGTATCACAAATGGAAATTCAGTGCCAAAACGTTCACTCCATTGATGGCTGTGAATAAAACTCCGGTATTCATGGCTCGTGCCGAATTTGCCTATGTAGGGCATTACAATAAAGATGCACGCACTCCGTTCGGTACCTATATGTTCGGGGGCGACGGTATGTCGGGGTATTCGGGTTATGCCAACGAATATGTGGCTATGCGCGGTTATGAAACCGGAGCTCTTACTCCCTACGAGTATCGCCTGAATTCGGCCGGACAAAGTCAGGCTTACGCTCAACGGGCTTATCTGTACAACAAATTCACCATGGAGCTTCGCGTACCTATTTCACTGGAACAATCGGCCAATATCTGGGCACTTGGATTTTTAGAGGCGGGTAACAGCTTCAATAAAATATCTGATTACAATCCCTTCAATCTGAAGCGTTCGGCCGGTGTGGGCGTGCGTATTTACCTGCCTATGTTTGGTATAATGGGCATCGACTGGGGTTACGGATTTGATCCGCAGGTGAATGAGCAAAAAGCCCATGGAAGCCAGTTCCACTTTGTAATAGGTCAGGAATTATAAAAAGAGAGATATTATCCTGATTGTAATTATCTGAATATCAACTCAAAAAAGTTTGGCAAAGATTTTGATATGTATATTACACGTATTTGTAATATCAAACTGAAAAAACTTACTCAACGATGAAAAAATTACTTTTAACCCTCTGTCTGTTGGCAGGAATAGGTATTGGCACACAGGCACAAAAGTTTGCCTCGGTGGATATGTCCTATATTATGAAAAACATCCCCGCGTATGAAAGCGCGAATGATCAACTGAATCAGGTTTCGAAAAAATGGCAGACAGAAGTAGAAACCAGCATGAAAGATGTTCAGCAAATGTACAAGAACTATCAGACAGAACTTGTATTTATGTCGGACGATATGAAAGTGAAACGCGAAGAAGAAATTGTAGCCAAAGAAAAAGAGGCTCAGGAACTAAAACGCAAGTACTTCGGACCCGAAGGCGAATTGTTCAAAAAACGGGAAAGTCTGATGAAACCGATTCAGGATGAAGTGTATAACGCCATTCAGGAGATAAGCAAAGACAAGGATTTTCAACTGGTATTTGACAAAAGTTCAGCCATGAGTGCCATTTTTATCTCACCAAAACTGGATATCAGCGACGATGTCTTGAAAAAATTGGGTTATTCAAAATAATTATATACTTTTGTAAGCCAAAAAAATAAATATAAATCACCAGAAATTAATTTAATAAAAAGAAAATGATTAAAAAAGTTGCTTTGTTCTTGATTGCCTTGTTACCGCTGGGAGCAATGGCGCAAAACGTAAAATTAGGTCACGTTAATTCTCAGGAAATAATCTCAGTAATGCCTGAACTTGAAACTATTGAAAAAACGCTGAAGGAACTTCAGGATCAATGGGAAAAAGAATTGCTGAAAATGCGTGAAGAATATAACACGAAAGTAAAAGAATTCGTAGATAAACAGGCTACGATGCCCGAAACCATCAAAACGGCGCGTCAGTCTGAAATTGCCGAAATCGAACAACGTATCACCACTTTCAATCAGACAGCCAATGCTGATGTTGTGAAAAAACAACAGGAACTGGTTAACCCCGTGCTTGATAAAGTGAAAAAAGCCATCAGCGATGTAGCTACCGAAGGCGGATATACCTATATTTTTGATATTTCAACACAGGGAGTTGTTTTCCAGGCCAAAACAGCCAATGACATTACTCCGCTGGTAAAGAAAAAATTAGGTGTGAAAGACCAACCTGCTGCTGCACCTGCACCTGCTGCTAAATAGGGAAACTTCTTATAATAAAGAAAGCTGATTCGATACCTCGAATCAGCTTTCTTTTTTGTCTTTTAGCAGGTGTTTCAGATAATCGAAAGGATGATAAAGCAACATCCGCGGACCTGAATACCGCATTATTTCCCTAATCCGGGCTCTCATTTCAGGCTTATAACAATGCACTTTGCATTTTGAGCAGGCTTTTTTGTCGTCCCCAAAGGGACATTTGTCCAATCGGGCGGAGGCGTAGTCGTTAACCGCTTCACATTCGGCACACAGACCTCCGTCAGTTCCGTGCTTTCGGCTGCAATATAGCCCGATCATCTTTTCTACAGTCTCTTTCTCGTATTTTATGGATGACATTTTGTTCTTTTTTCTTTTATTTCTTGTCGATAAGAGCTATCATACTCTTTAGCTCTTCCCTTACTGTTGTTAGCCTCTCTTTAATTTCTTGCTGTTTGGCCACTACATCCTTTTTGTCACTCAGTTTTTTTCTTACCCCTTCGAGCGTAAGTTTCTGATCATTGACCAGGAATACAATCTGCTTGATGAGTTGTAAGTCATCTTTTGAGTAGAAACGTGTTCCTTTTTCGTTACGTCGGGGTTTCAGTTGTTTGAATTCTTTTTCCCAGAACCGAAGGTTAGATTGATTGATCTGAAACATTTCAGCCACTTCGGATATTGAATAATAAATTTTTTCCATGATGAAAGATATTAACTATGTCGGATTTTAAGCACTTGTCCGGTTTTTATTTTGCTGTTGCCTAAGTTATTCCATTTTTTTAGATTCGACACACTCACATTATATTTCTCAGCAATGCCTCCCAGTGTCTGACCCCGTTTTACTTTGTGCAAAGTGCTTTGTTCTTTTTTTTGTTCGGATGTCTTGGCGGTTGTTGTAGGTTTAACCTGCTCAATTTCGGCACGGCGGTTATTGATCAGTACGTCGGCCCGGTAAGCCAGTATTTCATCCTTTTTGTCAATCAACAGTCCGGCGTAGTTTTGCGGAAGACACAGCGGATAAGGTTTAATATCGCCGGGAATAATATTTCGCCGGTACTGCGGATTAAGCAGGCGTAGTTCCTCAACAGGCAGTTTCAGAATGGCTGAAATTTGCTCAAAATGCATCCGGGTATTGATCATGATTGTATCTGTAAGTGCAGGTATTCTCACTTTTACAGGGCAGAGGTTGTGCTGGGCAGCATAATTGAGGGTGTAATTGGCGGCAATAAAAATCGGTACATAAGCACGGGTCTGAACGGGCAGGTAAGGGTAGATGGCCCAGAAATCCGGTTTTCCGCCGGCACGCCTGATGGCTTTATTTATACTACCCGGACCACAATTATAGGCTGCAATGACCAGGTGCCAGTCGGAATAGATGGAGTAAAGTTCTTTCAGGTATTGCACGGCTGCTTTAGAGGAAGCTACCGGATTCATGCGTTCGTCCACCAGCGTATTGACTTCCAGTCCGTACATTTTACCGGTGCCAATCAGAAACTGCCAAAGTCCTGTAGCACCCGAACGGGAAACCGCTGTGGGATTTAAGGCGGATTCTATGATTGGCAGTATTTTTAATTCCAGTGGCAGTTGTTCTTTTTCTAAGGCTTCTTCGAAAATGGGGAAATAATGTCGGCTCATTCCAAGCATATATTCCACTTCGCGCCTGTTTTTCCGGGTGTAAATTTCGATAAATGACTTAACCTCCTCATTAAAGGGCATTTCAATTTCATGCGGCAATTTCGCCAGTCTTTCTCTGTACTGCTCGTCGGTGGTTGGCGGATTGGCCTGTGACCAACAATCCGGGGGTGTGTCTTTGTCTACCGCCCAGGAATGCAGCAGGTGGTCCAGTGAGCCGGAAAAATCTTCGGGAACAATTAACGCTGAATCGGCACTCACCGCAGGACTAAACCCGGTGTCATTCGCTTTCAGGTTATCATTTTGTGCAACTCCCCGCAAGCATAGGAACAGAAAAAGGAGTATGTGGAAAACATGGCTTTTAGTCATATTTCAGGTATTAAGTCAGTTTAGAAACATTCTGCCGACTATTATTTCGTTAGAAGCGAACAGCAAACTTACATAAAAATCTAAGATTTATAAGCAGGTCAGTTAAAAAAGTTGATTGAGAAAAATTACAGATGAAAGCTGAAAATCAATTCAAACCCAAAAAATAAAATATAAAATGTATAACAAAGAAAACAGGAATAAAACTGGTGGAAAGTCAAAATTTAATACTCCAGTGCATTCCGTAAGCAGGAGGCGATTGGCGTTCCCGCTCTATACGGGTAGGTTGAACATTGAGTACCAGATCCGGGCTGATATCAAAATCGTACAACTGAGCATCAACGTAGGCATCAAGAAGTACCAGCGCGTAATATCCCACCGACAGGATAATGCTCAAATCCCGCCACTGCCTGAAAGTACTTTGGCGGGTTTTCAGTATATTGGTGTAAGTGCCTTCACCGATCATCTGAACGGTGTATCCGCGTGGCAGAATATCGATGTGGCTGTTGGTGGTGGGGTCGCCATCAATGATGTCGCGGTACGCATTTTTATAGGTGATATAGTTGCTGTTGTTCCACGAAATGGCATAGGCAAATCCAAGGTAACCACCATACACAATGGGCAGTTTCCAGTATTTATGGTTGACAATCTGCCCAAATCCCGGAATGGCAGCTCCCATCCAGATTGAACGTACCGGATCGGGTTTGAATTTTGGCTTCTCGAGTGAGGATACAACAACCGTATCGGCCATAACGGGAGGCATGTTCATATATTTATTGCTGGGCTGAATATCCATTGGTGTCAGCGTGGTGGTATCGTCAACAGCCACGGCGATATTCAAATCGTTATTCTCAATGCATATATTAACTCCTGCAAAGCCGGGAATTATAAAAAACAGAAGAAACAGATTTGTAACAAGTGTTTTTTTTAACTTATTTTTTTTGAAAATCATATTTTATCTATCAGTTGCATGATACGCATCAACTCATCATCATTGGCGAAAGGAATGGTAATTTTGCCCTTTCCCTTTTGGTCGACCGACATTTGAACTTTGGTGTCAAAAATAGTACTTAACTGGCTTTTCAGGTCGTTTAATTCTTTTAAATCCTTAACTATATTGGTTTTTCCCTGTCCCGGATTACCCTCAAATTTTCCGTTGGCCAGAAAATTTCGTACCATTTCTTCCACTTTTCTGACATTGAGATCCTTTTTCAGAATAAGATCATATAACTTGAGTTGTACGGCCGGTTCGCTCAGTCCCAGGATAGCCCGGGCATGACCCATGTCGATTTTTTTATTTTTCAAGCCCATCTGTATCTCTGCCGGAAGGCGCAGCAAACGCAGATAATTGGCTATTGTAGCCCTTTTTTTGCCTACACGGTCACTCAGGCGGTCCTGGGTAAGTTTGTATTCTTCCATCAGACGGTAGAAGGTAAGCGCAATTTCAATGGCATTGAGGTCTTCGCGTTGAATGTTTTCAATCAGTGCCATCTCCATCACTTCCTCATCGGCGGCTGTTTTCACATACGCCGGGATACTGGTTAGCCCGATAGATTTAGCTGCCCGGAAGCGCCGTTCACCGGCTATTATCAGATAGGTTTCATCGTCGTTTTTACGTAGTGTGACAGGAGAAATAACTCCAAGTTCCCGAATGGAATTGGCCAGTTCGGTGAGTGATTCCTCGTCAAAGTGTGTTCTCGGCTGGTTGGGGTTAGGATATATAAGTGCTATTTCCACTTCATTAATGGATGATGAACCACTTGTACTGACTGAACCAATATCGATTAGTGCTCCCAGTCCACGTCCGAGACCTGTATTTTTTGCCATATTTATTGCTTGATTGTGTGTATATTATTGTCGGGTGATCAGCTCTTTGGCCAGATCCTGATAATTTACCGATCCGCGTGATTCGTTGTCGAACAGCGAAATTGGTTTGCCATAACTCGGTGCCTCACTCAGTCGTACGTTTCGGTAAATGACCGTGTCGAAAACCAGGTTATCGAAATGCTTTTTCACCTCCGCAAATACCTGATTGGCAGAGCGTAAGCGGTTGTCGTACATGGTCATCAGGAATCCTTCAATTTCAAGTATCGGATTGAGTTTATTTTTTATTATCTTTATGGTATTGAGCAGTTTGCTGATACCTTCCAGGGCAAAATACTCACTTTGAACCGGTATAATTACCGAATTGGAAGCTGTGAGTGCGTTAACAGTAATCAGCCCGAGCGATGGTGAGCAGTCAATAAGAATGAAATCATAGTCATTTTTTATCGGTTTCAGCATCTTCTCCATCACATGTTCCCGTTTCTCCAGATTGAGAAGCTCTATTTCAGCACCTACCAGATCGATGTGCGAAGGAAGTATAAATAGATTTTCCACTTCGGTTTGGTGTATAGCCTGTGGAGAAGGCACATTGTCAATAAGGCACTCATAAACAGTGAATTCAACAGTCCGGACATCGATACCCAAACCCGAAGATGCATTTGCCTGTGGATCGGCATCAACCAAAAGTACCTTTTTGCCAAGAGAAGCCAGTGATGCAGCCAGATTGATGGCTGTTGTTGTTTTACCAACTCCTCCTTTTTGATTGGCTATAGAAATTATTTTTCCCATATAATTCGTTAAAGATTATTTTTTTATTCAACAGAAAACAACCTGCAAATAGGATTAACAGCCACACATACAGGATGATAAGCAATAAGCAATTTCTTGGTTTATTGAATGCAAAGATAATAAAA
This sequence comes from uncultured Paludibacter sp., assembly GCA_937870645.1. Taxonomy (GTDB): domain Bacteria; phylum Bacteroidota; class Bacteroidia; order Bacteroidales; family Paludibacteraceae; genus UPXZ01. The sequence goes on from CALMZF010000295.1 coordinate 30,777, forward strand.
TAAATTTAGCCTTTTAACTCTGTAAATGCTCAATCGGTATTATAAGATTTTTTATCATCTGAGAGTGGCCCGGTAAGTTTTTTTTTGAAAAATCAATCAGGCGGTCTATGTGCTTTTTTAGTTGTCCGGATTATATTTCGGAGAGTACAAAAATAATAGTTACTCCGAAATTGATTATCTTTGTCCTAATTAATGATTGTATGAAGCTGCAAAGGTATATTTTACTTCTTTTCGTTGTGTTACTGGCATTTTTTTCCTGCCGGGAAGATTTGGTTGTGCCAACTGTCGATCCACCAAAACCGGACAATCCCACGGTCGATATCATCACTCATTCCGACGGTTTGCAATATGTTTTTGACATCGATGCACTTCCTGAAATTTACCTTGAAATTTCTACTGCTGAATGGAACCGGTTGCTCTCCAATTTTGACATCAACCGCGACAACGAAGAATATATTCAGAGCAATTGTGTATTTGTAAAAAACAGCAGACGAGATACGCTCAATAATACCGGTCTCCGACTGCGCGGAAATACCAGTCGCCGCAGGCCCGAAGGAACTCAGGGGCAGAAACACAACAGCACGAATCCCGAC
>CALMZF010000296.1 GCA_937870645.1 uncultured Paludibacter sp.
ACTTGATGAACTTTCTAACCTGATAAACTTTCTAACTTGATAAACTTTCAAACTTGATAAACTTTCTAACTTGATGAACTTTCTAACTTGATGAACTTGACGAACTTGATGAACTTGTTTTCATCCAAAAAACCACTTATGCAGCTCTCCGTAATGCTTTTTGTACATCACAAATGAATCTTCGAGAATTTTCATGGCCGTTTCTTTGTTGAAGAATTTCTCCACAACCACAGTCTTGTTTTCCAACTTGGTATAATCTTCAAAGAAACTCATGATCTCTGTAGTCATGTGTGGCGGCAATTCCGAAATATCGTTGTAGTGATTCACACTCGGATCGCCCGCTGCCACTGCCACTATCTTATCATCCGCTTCGCCGTTATCAAGCATCCGCATAACCCCGATAACCTTCGCTTCCACGATGCAAAGCGGTACAACCTCTATCTGAGAAAGTATCAGAATATCGAGCGGATCGTGATCGTCGCAAAAACTCTGCGGTATAAATCCGTAATTATGAGGATAATACATGGATGAGTAGAGCACCCGGTCGAGTCGCAGCAGTCCGCTTTCCTTATCCAGTTCATACTTGGCGCGGTTGCCTTTGGGTATTTCAATAATACCTTTCACAACGTCAGGCTCTTTGGTCTGTGGCGTCACCTGATGCCAGGGATTAAAGTTGTTTCTCATGATACTAATAAAAGCCCACCCAACCCCTCCCGAAGGGAGGGCTTTTGACGTGTGCGAAAATGAATGTTTCAAATAATATTAATTGTTTTTCAAGCCTATTTCTGAACCAGACAATCCGAATGGTCTTTCTCTCCCCCTTCGGGGGAGCCGGAGGGGGATCTAGGGGGCCACCTGTTTCCCGTGTTCCTTCGTATTTACTTCTTTGGGTGTAATTATCCGTTCAATAATTCCATTCCCATCAATGATAAATGTGGTTCTGAACATGCCCATGTATTTTTTTCCATACATGGACTTTTCGCCCCAGGTGCCGAACAGTTCCGAAAGCGTTTTTGCTTCATCAGTGATCAGGTTGAAAGGAAGGTCAAATTTCTTTATAAATTTTTGATGCGAAGCAGCACTGTCGGCACTTACCCCTATCACTTCGTAACCCTTTTGTCTGAGTTCTGCGTAATCATCCCGCAGACTGCAAGCCTGAGCCGTGCAACCGGGAGTGTTGTCCTTGGGGTAAAAATAAAGAACCACTTTTTTTCCTGCGAAATCCGACAATCTGATTTCCTTGCCATCCTGATTAACTCCCAGTATTTCTGGAGCTTTGTCGCCTATATGTAATGCCATAATTCTTATTGTTAGATTAATTGATTGAAGTTTGATTCGTTAAGTAGTTTGTTGTCAGTTGAATTCTGCCCGTTATAACAAATCTGTCTTACGAATTGTTTCGCTCAAAAATAGCATTTTTTTATCACAATCGCACCATTTATCATAAAAAAAATGCCCAACCGAAGCAGAGCATTTTCTTATTACATATTTATTCAGCAATTAGCTTTCAGCAATTAGCTTTCAGCTAATCTTTAAGCCCCCTTTAGGGGGTTTGGGGGCCTGCCTTTAGGGGGTTTGGGGGCCTGCCTTTAGGGGGTTTGGGGGCTTGCCTTTAGGGGGCCAGCTATTACAGTATTCCCTGTGCCATCATCGCTTTGGCCACTTTCATAAATCCGGCAATATTCGCACCTTTTACATAGTTGACATAACCATCGGGAGCGGTACCGTATTTCACGCATGCACTGTGGATATCAGCCATGATTGTTTTCAGTTTTTCGTCCACTTCTTCCTTCGACCAGCTGATTTTCATGGAGTTTTGGGTCATTTCAAGACCAGAAACGGATACACCGCCTGCATTAGCCGCTTTACCGGGAGCATACAGAATTTTGTTTTTGAGGAATACATCCACTGCTTCGGGTGTGGAAGGCATATTGGCTCCTTCCGATACGGCAAAACATCCGTTTTTTACAAGAGTTTCGGCATCGTCACCGTTTATTTCATTTTGTGTGGCTGATGGAAGTGCAATGGTGCATTTTTCAGCCCACGGACGTCCGCCTGCTACATACTTGCAACCATATTTTTCGGCATATTCGCGAATACGACCGCGGTACACATTTTTCAGTTCAAAAACGTAAGCCAGTTTTTCGCTGTCGATGCCATCCGGATCGTAAATATAACCATCACTGTCGGATAGGGTAATTACTTTTCCACCCAGTTCAATTACTTTCTCAGCCGTGTAAGTAGCTACATTCCCCGAACCTGATATAGCTACAACCTGACCTTTCAGATCGGTAATGCCTTTGGTTTTCAGCATATTCATCAGGAAGTAGATATTACCGTAACCTGTGGCTTCGGGACGGATAAGCGAACCGCCGAATTCAAGTCCTTTGCCGGTAAACGTACCGGTATTTTCGCGGGCTAATTTTTTGTACATTCCATACATATAAGCCACTTCGCGACCACCTACACCTATATCACCGGCGGGTACGTCGGTTTCCGGTCCGATATGACGCCACAGTTCGAGCATCAGTGCCTGACAAAAACGCATTACTTCATTATTTGATTTACCCTTGGGGTTGAAATCCGAACCGCCTTTAGCACCACCCATGGGTAGGGTAGTCAGTGCATTTTTGAAGGTTTGTTCAAATGCTAAGAATTTCAAAATGGAAGGACTAACGGAAGCATGAAAACGCATACCACCTTTGTAAGGCCCAATGGCATTATTATGCTGGACACGGTATCCCATGTTTGTCTGCACTTTGCCCTGATCGTCCACCCAGTTTACACGGAAAGTGAAAATACGATCCGGAATGCAAAGACGTTCAATTAAATTCTGTTTTTCAAACTCAGGATAGGCGTTATATACTTCTTCGATAGAATCTAATACTTCCTGCACTGCCTGATGATATTCCGTTTCGTTCGGAAATTTTCTTTTTAAATCATTTAATACTTGTTCTGCTTTCATTTTGTGTAAATTTGTTTTGAGAAATTATTGTTTCGTTGCAAAAATACAACAAACTGCTGAAATAATGAATATAATATGATAAAAACACTAATAAAAATGATAAAATGATAATTTTGGCGTATAAATATACGATAAAAGCAGCTTTTGATTGTGTACCAATATGAAGAAACTACTTCAAATGGAAATTTTAGAAACAAAAATTAAAACTTGATAGATTATTGAAGAAAAAATTTTACTTTTGCAGTCAGAAAGGAAAGCTGCCGGAGTGGTCGATCGGGCTTGACTCGAAATCAAGTGTACGGGTAACTGTACCGGGGGTTCGAATCCCTCGCTTTCCGCTATAATATAACAATCCCGAAGCGCATACCGTTTACGGGATTT
>CALMZF010000297.1 GCA_937870645.1 uncultured Paludibacter sp.
CTGGTACGAACTTGCCGGTTCTGAATATAATAATGCGGCAACGATCCATAACTACGAAATCACCTATTATCGTCCCGAACCCGACGGACTGAAATCGAACATCCGCTGGACCGACAATCAGGGAAAAGAAGGCGTAATCAAGCATATTCCTTTTGCTTCGCAATCCACCATGTATCCGCTCTGGATTACCGACAATACGCTGAAATTTAAGGGAACAAAACTCGTTAATAAGGTTGTGCAAGCAAGCGGCTTTTACCAATTACCGGGCTTTAATTGGGGATATATTGATAACCAGTCGAATGCTGAGACGATCGACAAAAATGGTTTCAAGATAGACTGGGCGGTGGATGAAAACGGCAATCCGGTACATCTGAATTCCATTGATTTTATAAAAGTTTATACCGCGCAATTGCAGGAAGCCGGTTCACTGGGCGAAACTTCGACCGACATTGCCGGAATAATTGATCTGCATCCCGATGCCGTGGCTGAAACGCCGGTTGAAAACATTTATTCTCAAAACATTAAATTCAGCAATCCATTCCGTGAACACATCAACCTGCATCTTCCGAAAAATGGAAAATTAATGTTATACAACGTTGCAGGACAATGTTTAATCAACCAACCGGTCAGTGAGGGCAACAACCGGATTGAAACCGGAGATATTACTTCGGGAATATTCATCCTGTTTATTGAATTTGACGGTAAGATATTTACAGAAAAATTGATTAAAAACTAAACAAAACCTGGTTAAACATCATTTAAAGAGTAATTTTGAAAAATACAAATCCGGAAACTATGATCATTAACGAAAGAAATAACCGTCACGAGCGGCTGCTGCACGTGGCTAACGAAATGATGACCGCTGCCCGCACTGCACCCAAAGGCAAAGGGATAGATATTATTGAAATTAATCTGATTACGGGTGAAGACATTCACACTCTTTCGAACGCTATGCTGGATTACAGCGAGAAAACGGGGATGAAATTTGTGACCCGCGATGCAGAAAACATCCTGCATGCCGAAGCCATAATTTTAATCGGAACAAAAACCAAAACCCAGAGCCTCAACTGTGGGTATTGCGGTTTTGCTACCTGCGCTGAGAAAATGGAACATCCTGCCATTCCCTGTTCGCTCAATTCGGTGGATGTCGGTATTGCTATTGGCTCAGCAGTCTCCGTTGCTGCCGATCATCGGGTGGATAGCCGCGTAATGTTCTCAGCCGGAAGAGTGGCTCAGGAAATAGGCTGGTTGAGTGGTTGCTCGAACATTTATGCCATACCGATCAGTTGCTCGTCCAAAAATCCTTTCTTCGACAGACAAACTACATAACCGACCAGCCCCCTAAATCCCACAAAGGGGGACTTTTAAAACATCTCAAAAGGTAAGTTGTGATAAACAAAACTCGAAATCCTTTACACATAAATTGACCTATCCTATTCCCCCTTCAGGGGGTTAGGGGGTAGACAGGTTTGTCAATATTCAAACTTTCCAAATTCACTTTCAATCAGCAATTCCTTTTTGTCAGAAGCCTCGCAATATCCTACAACCTGCGCTTCGATATTAAACGATTGAGCAATATCAATCACTTGCTGAGCATATTCGCGGGGAAGATACACTTCCAACCGGTGTCCCATATTGAAAACTTTGTACATTTCCTTCCAGTCGGTTCCGGATTGTTCGTGAATTAACCGAAAGAGCGGCGGAACGGGAAAAAGATTGTTTTTTACCACTTTCAGGTTGTCAATAAAATGCAGAATTTTTGTTTGCGCACCACCTGAACAATGCACCATACCATGAATATTGGGACGAAACGCCTCCAACAGTTTCTTTACCACAGGTGCATACGTCCGCGTGGGTGAAAGCACCAGTTTGCCTGCATCAATGCCCAAACCTTCAATCTGGTCTGTCAGTTTAGAATTTCCGGCATAAGCCAGTTCTTTCGGGATTTCCGGATTATAACTTTCGGGATATTTTTCAGCAAGATAGTTGGCAAACACATCATGACGGGCAGATGTCAGTCCGTTGCTGCCCATGCCGCCGTTGTATTCCTTTTCGTAAGTGGCTTGTCCACAGGACGATAAACCCACAATTACATCACCGGGCTGTATATTGGCATTATCTATTACATCCGATCGTTTCATACGGCAGGTTACCGTACTGTCTACAATGATTGTTCGAACCAAATCGCCCACATCGGCAGTTTCACCGCCGGTTTCATAGATTTTCACGCCCATTTCCCTGAGTTCTGCCACCAATTCACTGGTTCCGTTGATAATGGCCGAAATAACTTCGCCCGGTATCCGGTTTTTATTCCGTCCGATGGTGGACGAAAGCAGGATATTATCCGTAGCTCCCACACAAATCAGATCATCGATATTCATAATCAGCGCATCCTGGGCAATGCCTTTCCACACCGACAGATCACCCGTTTCACGCCAATAGACATACGCCAGAGCCGATTTTGTTCCCGCTCCGTCGGCATGCATGATGTTGCAATACTCCGGATCATTTCCCAGAAAATCAGGTATTATTTTACAAAATGCTTTGGGGTATAGACCTTTGTCAATATTTTTTATGGCATTGTGCACATCTTCTTTGGATGCTGACACACCACGAAGGTTGTAACGGTACCCTTGTGAATTCTCTTGATTATTGTTTGTCATTTCTATTTAGTGTTGCAATATATCCAATTTCATTCCTTTTGTTATTTATGGATTTGGTTTGAAGTTCTGCCAGGGCTTCATTAATTAAATCCAACTGTATTCGGGTATCTTCATTAATATCGTTTTGGTCAGCAAACATATCTTCAATCTGTTCTTGTAATACTTTTAAATCCTGTTTTAAGCCACTTAGTTCATCCTTAGGTGAATTCAAAATTAAATTGCGAATTGATGTAAAGGTACGCATAATATTACGGTTCACTTCAATTGCTATCTCAGAATTTAATACACTTGACAGCATAGCAACTCCCAATTCGGTAAAGGCGAATGGTTTGTACTTTACATTTTGACCACGTCCTTTGTTCAAGGTCACAATTTGTGACCTTGAAAGTTCTTCAAGACTAACTTCAAACATAAAATCTTCACCCTCAAACCTTTTTATATTACGTCTTACTGCTTGTTTCAACACTTTCGTTTCCATTCCGTACATTTCAGCAAGATCAAAGTCAAACATCACTTTTACACCCCGAGCTCATATATTTTATTTTCAATGATGAGTAAAGAGTTATTCCGATCCATATCAAGGTAAAATAAGGAATTATATAAATGATTTTGTTTGCAAAGTTAGTAAAAACAACTTTTATCTGAAACTAAACAACGTTTTAAAACCAACCAACCGCCGTAAAGCGGTTGATATGTTTAACAAAAAAAAATCACCAATAATCTGCGCAATCTGAACACACTTAATGTAAGGAACAAGTCACCGCAGACAGGTCTTGGGGTTTTCATCTTCCGCTTACAGCAATCATCTTTTTTATCTTCGAATTGAATTTCTTTTCGCTCAATAATTTTTCGAGTGTAAGGTGCATGCGGTAACACCAGAAATTCCGTGGATTACTGGGAACATTAATTCGTTCGGCATTGGGATTTTTGAGGCATAATTTGTTATCCATTGCCATCCAGTCCTGCCAGGGTAAAATAACCAGCATGGCCGAAGAATGCAAGTGTTGGTCAATGATTTTCTCTGCAATCAGCGCATCGCATTTTTCAGGTGCCGGACCCTGAATCTTCAAAGCACGATTGTAAAAACGCTGGGTCAATGCAGGATCTTCCTCCCACCAGGCACGTATGGGATTCATATCGTGCGTGGAAGTGGTACAAACCGACAAGTACGGCGCATCGGCAGGCATGGCAAATTCTGTATTGGGTTTTTTGGGCATTCGCTGGATTTCAAGACTGAGTATTTCCAGTCTATGCATCACCTCCGGAACCGAATCGGGCACCATTCCCAAATCTTCACCGCAAACCAGCATATTCGTAGCTGAAACCAACGCCGGTAATTTTTTCAATGCCTGATTTTTCCAGAATTCAGTATGGCGGTGATAAAAATACTCCACATATATTTTATCCATTACCCGTCGTGTATCATCCGGTAAGTCCCTGAATGTGTGCGAACTGTGCATCGATATACGCGGATGATAAAGATTGTTCCTGTGTTTATCCCTTAAAAAAAGAACTTCGCAATGAAGTGCGTACAATCCGTCCCTGATGGCAACTTCCTTTGTGGTAAAATTATAACCAAGGGCGGCAAAATGTGTTTCTATTTTCTTCTGAGTATCGTATTCGGGTTTGAATTTAAAATTCTGCCATCCGTCGGTGAGCAGGTATTCACGCATCACATCGTCGGCATATTTGCCAAAAACAGCACGAACAACGTGTTCGCGCAGATAGGGTTTCAGATAGCGGTTTTCATCCCACCAAAGTCCACGGGTCTGAAGATCCTGAACGTTGAATGGCAGTGAAGGGTTAAACGTTCCGGTCAGTGCCCATACATCCTGTTCGGGAATTTCCCAGATACGAAAAAAGCCCAACACATGATCAATGCGGTAAGCGTCAAAGTATTCCTTGAATTTGCGAAACCGGTTGCGCCACCACCGATAACCATCTTTGGCCATTTCATCCCAGTTGTACGTGGGAAAACCCCAGTTTTGCCCCGTCACCGAAAAATCATCGGGCGGTGCGCCGGCCTGCATATTGGTGTTGAACAACTGCGGCTCCACCCAGGCATCCACACTGCGGGGACTTACTCCTATTGGAATATCACTTTTGAGGGCAACTCCTTTGCTGCGGGCGTATTCATGAACTTCTATCAGTTGTTTGTGCAAATGATATTGCAGAAAATAAAACAGGGCAATTTCCGGATATTGTGGATTACCTTCATCAGCAAAAGCCACTATCTCATCGGCATTGTAGGTACTGAATTCACCCCATTTCCCAAATTCGGGTGTTTCATTCTTATCCCGGAGGTACGAAAAAACCGCATACGGCACCAGCCAGGTTTTATTGGATTCGAAAAATTGACGGTAATCATCCGAAGCAAATACAGCCGGACTTTCTTTAGGATATATTAATTGAAAATACTTCCATTTTTCGTTCAAAACGTTCTGATAATCCGAAAAACTGTTCTCGTTCAGTTCTTTCTTTTTGTTTTCAAAATAAACAATATCCTTTTTGTACTTCGGCACACCCAATCGGTCCAGCCGCAGGTAAATGGGATGCAACGCATAGACCGAAACGGCATTATAGGGATACGAATCGTAATTGGTGTGATTCAGTATGGTGTCGTTGATGGGGAGTGTTTGAATTATACGCTGTCCGGTGAGTTTAGCCCAGTCCACCATTTTTTTCAGATCGAGAAACTCACCGATTCCGAAACCTTCTTCACTTCGGAGTGAGAATACGGGAATGGCCACTCCTGCGGTTTTCCACGAGGGTATCGTCCGGATGAAATTTTCATCGGTGACGATGGTTAATTTTTCCTCATCAGCATTGAGTACTGTTCGGTTGGGTCCGCCACCCCAGGCGAGCACTTCATCGGATTTGGTATCCACTATCAGGTATTTGTATTCCAGTGGAAATTTTATATCATGGGTATTGAGAGCTATTGACCAGAAAGGATATAAAGTTTCATCCAACCTCACTTTTTTGCTTACATCCCAGTTTCCCAGGGCTTCCTGATTTCCAATAATGGCAAAATGCCGGTCGGGCTCCATTTGGGGGCAATTTATCCGCAGGATGAAATTGATATTAACGGATGGTTTACTTTTGGGAGCATTTTTTCGATTAAAAAAGCAGTCGGTAAATGCCAGTGTATTGAAGGCACTGTCGCCATTTGGGATGCGCCAGTAATCTTCCAAAGCAATTATCTTATCCGTTTTGGGGATTTTTAATCTCCGCATGAGGCCAAACTCATTTTCAAACGTTTTATCCTGATTTCGGATAGCGTAGCGGTATTGTATCTCTGTGGCGTTTTCGTCCAGATTTATTTTGACCAACCATAAATTAACGCCTTTACATATCATCTCGTGGCGAACGTATTGTTCGTCGCCGGTATAGACCTGTAAGTAAATGGATTGTCCCCAGAGAGCCTGATAATTGAGTCTGAATTGTACCTGCATAGGTGTAAAGTATTATTGTGTGCAAATTTACAAATTAATAAACCTGCTCAAAAGAAATAACGAATTGCCTAACGAAATGAGAGCTAAAACGTTTGCGATAAAAAACACCCTCTATAAATTTTATTTTATAGAGGGCGTCTGATGAGGTACTTGGCGGATTCGAACCGCCGTAAACGGTTTTGCAGACCGGTGCCTAGCCACTCGGCCAAAGTACCCTGGTTTTGGACTGCAAAGATAGTATTATTTTGTCAGTTGACAAAATTTCATTTCGGTTTTTTCGATAGCACGTTGATACAACCATTTAAAAAAAGAACACAACACAAAAAATCAATTGTGTTGTGTTTTTTGTACATTCTTATAGGAAGATTTTACCTTTTCAATTCTTCATCAGGAGGTGGAGGCATGTTTTTCGGCATATTCTGCAGCAGTTTTCGTTTGAATTTTCTCTCTGCCTGATAGTAATAATAAAGAGTCTCGGGTTTGAGTAATTTGCGCAGCTTCATGTGATATGCCCTGAGTAGCTGCGCCTGCGATATTTCTGAATTTACCGCTTTATCATTAAGTTCAGCATAGTTGATAGCAGCATCTTGTTTTTTCTCTACCCCCATCCGAAAGTACTCCCTGTTTTTCATGTGAAGTTCCCACATTTTTTTTTCATAATCCAGAAATACCGGTTTTACGGCATTCATTTCGGCAGGCGAAAGCGAAACTTCATTCATCACAAACTGCCATTTTCTTTCGTGCATCTCTTTCACATTCGGGTGTCCATGTCGTTCCCGCTGTGCCTGAGCTGTCAACGTGAGCACCATCAATGTGCTTAAAACGATATACTTTAGATTTCTCATTGGTCAGGATTTTTTTATTTGGTTTCTGTAGTTGGTTCACCTACATAATAATACAGCATGGAGGACTCGTCCACCTGCGACAATACATAGGATTCATAATTATCAGATTTTGAAGCGTTTTTAAATATTGTGGTATATATAGCGCCTGCCAGAAGTATTCCCGCAAAAACAGCAGCCACTGCAACCCTCCAGTTCAATATGTGACGGTGAGGTGGTTGCAGTGTTTCACCAGCGACCTGCAATTCCATGCGAGCTGCAAAATCCTCAAAATAGTTTTCGGGAACCGAGAATGGTAACTTCTTATCTATTTTATCCAGCGATATGTTTTTCTTTTCCATCATGTTGTTTTGACTGTTTTTAGCATAAAAGGTTTAAATATCTCATTCTTAAAACTTAGTCTTCAATTTTTCCGGTTAGAATTTGCTCAATTTTCTTAGTGGCATGATGATAGGATGCTTTCAGTGCACCTACGGAGGTTCCGAGCACCTCGCTCATTTCTTCATATTTCAAGTCGTCGTAAAATCGCATATTAAATACCAATCGTTGTTTTTCGGGCAGGGCGAGGATGGCTTTTTGCAGCTGCAACTGGGTTTCGTCGCCGTTAAAGTAAGAATCGGCCTTTAGATTTTGCAGTAACACATCTTCCACTTCATCCAGCGAATTGATATTTTTCATTCTTTTGGCGGCCAAAAAAGTGAGGGTTTCGTTGGTGGCTATCCGGTAAAGCCAGGTAGATACCTGCGAATCACCCCGAAAATTATCGAGTCCGTTCCAGGCTTTCATGAATACATCCTGCAGTATATCATTGGCATCATCGTGCGAAAGCACCATTTTCCGTATGTGCCAGTACAATCGCTCCTGATAGGTGCGTACAATGCCCGAAAATGCAGTCGCTTTATCCTTGTGGGACAATGAGTTGAATGAAATATTGCTTGAATTCAATTGTTTGCTTTTAGAGGTTAGACTTGCAAAGCCCCAAAAGGTTTAATCGGGATCAGTATAAAAGAACTGTAAAGTTTAGCTTCGGATTTGAAGTCTATCGGGGATTTTCAGCTTCATGAGTCCAATTCCCACCACAATCCAGAAAAACTCGCGGATACGGGTGCATAGTCCAATGTAAACTCCCAACCCGGCAGGCACGTACAACAGGCTGACTGCCAATGCAAAACCACCTTCACGCGTCCCCATCTGCATGGGCGCAAAGAAGAATATATTAGCAACAAGAGTAGCGAATGAATAGATAAGAATACACTGGATAAACGTAATATCGTAATTCATGGGAATGACCATAAAATATATTTCAAGACATGAAATGTAACGGGAAAGCAACTCCACGCCCAGCGACAAGAAGAAATCCTTCTTCCGGTTTGTAAAAAGATTGGCGATTAGTTCATCCATTTCATCAAACCGTTCCTTGTTCTTATCCCTGTAGATTCTGATTTTTTTCCCGAAAAACGGAATCCGGCAACCTATTGCCAGTGCTTTACGTATAATCCCTTTGGTATAAACGGTAAATGCCCAGTAAATGAGGAGGATGCTTCCAAAGATCATTCCCCAGAGAATTATTTGCACTCCGGGTGGAATTTTGGGAATAATAAGCAAAAAGAGTGGAACAGAAATCATCCAGAAGAAAAAATGCGAGACATAATGCATCATCACATAAAGCAGAACAGAAGAAGTGGCTTTGTGGGTTCCCAGATCGGGTTTAAGTTCGAGCGCTTTATAAGGTTCACCGCCTATGGCAAGTGGTGTGATATAATTGATACTATATGCCGAGATCGTCAGCTTGAGTAAATGCATGAGTGATACGCGTTTTGACTCTTCACTGCCATCCCGTATGATGATTGCAAGTGACAAAGCATTGGCCAGATATACAAATATCCAAACACCCACGATGGCCAGAAACCACCATCCCGTCTGTCCGAGATTGTCCACAATGGTTTTCCATCCCAGTTTGTAAGCCATGAAAAACAAAATCGCGATTCCGATGAAAAAAAAGTAATCGCGAAACACTTTCATTTTTTTCGACATGTCGAAACTTTTATTTTAACCAAGCGATTTACACATTTTCTCGTGTCTGAGCCTGATTATTTTATTGACTATATTCAAAATGACAATAACCCACACCAGATAAATCCATACTGCATTGAGAAGCACAGAAAGAAACAGAATGCCGGACAGGCCATTGAAAGTCATCATATCTATCATGGGCAACAGTTGGCGGCTTTTAGTTCTGAACGCCAGACGAACATCCTCGGGTATATCTTCACCGTACTTCTCTTTGAGAGCGGCCAGGTATTTTTGTACTTCGGGAGTTTGTTTTTCCTGACTAAGGGTGTAGATGAGGTAAAATCGGGAGAAGAAACGGTTTACACCAGCTGGCATAGTGGCAATGCGGGCCCTGATGCGCTCCGACGATTCAAATTCTTTCCCTTTTTCCTTGCTGATAAAAAAGAGATGAAGGGTTTTGTAATAATCGGTGATGGCAGCCTGATTGAGGTGTGAAATAGCCATTAGTAGAGCTGCGAGCCAGAATAGCCAGGTGTCGAACTGTACATTAAGCCGGTGTGCAAAAGCGATATAAATGAGAAGAAACCAAAAATCACCGGCAAATCCGTCCAGTATACGACCAATTTCAGACTTAATTCCCGTCAGGCGGGCTAACTGGCCATCCACACAATCCATTATATTAGCTACAATCAACGACAGGATGCCAACGACAGCAAATGTGAGCGAATAGGGAAAATACCATAAAACACCGGCTACCGATCCCACAAAAAGTGAAAGAATAGTGATCATATTGGGTGTAATACCCGTGCCAATCAATGCTTTTGCTATTTTAAATCCAATGGGGCGGTAAAATACTCGGTCGAGATAATTTTCTGTTTCTATGGATTTAAGGGAAGCTACGATTTCTGTCTTCATAAGTTACGTCTAATGTTATACTTCAAATACTTATAAATAAACTGACGAAATTTTTTCAAATATTTTTGGTCAAACATCTGTCAGTGACAACGAAAATAATCATAATATTTTGTGAACGTGCAGACCCGATCTGTATCTTTCTATAATAGCAGCAATGACTATCGATTCTGAATTCATAAATTTGTATTGCTTCCAATGCGGGTTATTCATCTCTATCAGAAAGTCGTTGATCTCATACCTCAGCCCATCGCCGTCAAATTTATAAAAGTATTTTCGGGTTTGGTTCAAATCTTCGTACCGCAGCTCGAAATATTCGGTATTCCACCAGGGAGCAGGCACGTAGGCATATCCTTTTGTTCCGCTGATTACCAGATCACCCTCGGTTTTGACACCCAGGCCGATATTGAAAGAGGCTGTAGCATGTTTATACAATACAATACCCTTGGTAAAGAGGTCAACATCATTGTGTACATGTGAGTAGAAATGTATGTCTTCATACTCCATTCCCAGAATTTTGATAATGGGAAGCAATACGTACGAAGCCAGTTCAGTAATACTGCCCCCGGCCTGAGCGGCATCCAGTTCGCGCACACTGCCGGTTGTGAGCTTGGAGTAGGAAACATCAATATCTTTTATATTGCCGATTACACCGCTTTTCACGACGGTAATGAGGTGTGCAAATGCCGGACAATAGGCTGTTTTAATCGCTTCTTTCAGTACAAGCCCCTTATCTTCGGCGAGTTTGTAAAGTTCTTCGGCTTCTCCGGCCGAAAGCACCATGGGTTTTTCACACAGCACATGTTTGCCATGTTCGAGGCTTCGCCGAATATAGTCGTAATGTGTCAGATGTGGTGAGGAAATATACACAGCATCCACCCGGGCAATAAAATCCTCATATTCAGTACAATAAAAATTGAGTTCGTTCTTTTCACAAAAACTTTTCGCCGATTCAATTTTCGGGTTAAGAACGCCCTTGACTTCTATTCCGCTTACATATTTCGATTCTTTGATAAAACGGTTGGCTATCCGTCCGCTTCCGATGATGCCAAGCTCGATAACAGACTGAGCTTCAATTCTCAACTGAGTACTCGAAACACCTTTTGTACGTTCCAGATATACCACCTGGCAGTATTCTTTCAGGTAGTCGAACTTGCCGAGCCAGTCGGAACCGATGGCAAAAATATCAACTCCATACCTTAAAATATCATCAATCTTTTGTCCTTCATATTCCTCTATGATAATTTCATCGGCATATCCGGCATTGCGCACATCCTCTATTCTTTCCATCAACGTGCGGTGCACATTCAGTTTTCCTCTTCCTTTATCGTAATTTTCGGTAGTCACACCCACTATCAGATAATCTCCAAGTTCTTTGGCCCGACGTAAAATATTAATATGACCCTGATGAAACAGATCGAAAGTTCCGTATGTAATGACTTTCTTCATTAATTGCTCATTTTGTTTTCAAATCCCATATTAAAATTTACTTATATTTACCTGAATAAATAATTGTAATATTGATAATACAGGCAAATCCGATGAATAATATGTACTGATTCGGAATTTAAAATGCGTATCAGGATGACTTATATGCATTTTTATTCAAATAAACCGGTTTGTCAGTTTTTTACAATCGACAAAGTTAGTAATTTTTAATTTATAAAACAATCGGAGTTTTCTAAAAATATTGCATCAGCTCACAAAACAGGTGAATTCACTTTCTTCCATTTTCAATCTATCTCACTGATTATCAATATTTACATTTATGATTGTCATGAAAAAAATCTATCATTGCAGGTCACATTGACCACGTAATATTCTTCGTGTTGAGTTCTGTTTTTTTAATAACGTTACCCCGTTTTGCTCATTTATACGAATATCCACCGCTCACGGGGATTACTTCTCCATTGAAATAGTTGTTTTCGATAATCATTTTGTAAACTTCAGCCACTTCATCCGGGCTGCAAAATCTGCCGAGGGCAATTTTACTTTCAATGCTTTTTCTGATTTCAGCAGGTTTTGTTTTTTGCCAGTCGGTATCCACAAATCCCGGAGCCACGGCATTTACCCTGATTTCATACGGTTGCATGAATTTCACCAGATTTTTGACCAACGCATGCACAGCCGACTTGGAAACTCCGTAAGCCAGTGAAACAGAATGAGCATATTCACCCATCAGCGAACCGGTAAAAAGCACATTACCTCCCGGTTGGAGGGTCGAGCAAATTCGCTGAAGCATAAATACCGGAAAATGAACATTGGCAAAAAATACCCGCTCCCACTCCTCCAGTGTCATTTGTTCAAAAGGTGTTCTGCAGGTCAGACCAGCGTTGAATACGACAGAAAAAAGATAAATATCGTGGGTATTCAGATAGTTTTCAATGGTATCAATAGCTTGTTTTTCAGAAATATCAGCCTGTAAAACCTCCACGCTGGCCGGATATAATTCCTGAAATTCTGCCTTTACTTTGGCGGCCTGCACTTCGTCCGACCCGTAGGTGAGTATGAGTTTATAACCAGATTGCGCCAGGATATCGGCTACAGCGCGCCCGATACCTTTGGTTCCGCCTGTTATCAATATATATTTTTCCATTTTTTTCAGATGAGATGTATGGTGTTATTGCTAATCGATGCTATCTGAATTCATTTCAAATATTTTTTCTTTTGGGCAATAAAAGTTTCAAAAAAAAATCAGACGCAGTGACAAAGTTAATTAATATTTATGATGAAATACGGTTTTTTTTTGAAAAACTACCATTTCATTCTTCTCAATTGTCACGCAAAGATGAATTATAACATGTTGAAAGTGGGTGAAAAATCAGGTATCAGCTCTCATAATTGTGATATTCTGACTACTTTTGCACAACAGAATGAAAAATTTGTTTCTTTTAATTTTCAGGTTTCAATGGTTTTAAAGGAAGCAACATTGAACAAATTACGGGCAAAATAAATTCAGAAAAAAAATGGCAGAAAAAAAGAAGATTTTCGGCTTTACTCCCAATGTGTTTTATACCGGTGTGGTCAGTTTTCTGACTGATACATCGGTAAAAATGGTTTATTCGGTTATGCCGATGTTCCTGATGTCCATCGGAGCATCCAAAACCAGTCTGTCGCTCATCGAAGGCATTGCCGAAAGTACCGCCTCGCTTATCAAGGCTTTTTCGGGCTACTGGAGCGACCGGATTGGAAAAAACAAACCTTTCATGCTGATAGGCTATGGTTTATCGGCGGTAATCATGCCTGTTTATGCGCTGGTGGTCAGTCCGTTGCAGGTTCTGATTTTGCGATTTATCGAACGGGTGGGCAAAGGCATTCGCACAGCACCCCGCGACAGTCTGGTAGCCGGTTCGGTCAACGGCAATGAGGTGGGAAAAAGTTTCGGACTTCACAAAGCCATGGACAACAGTGGCGCCATTCTGGGCCCTTTACTGGCTTTTTTGTTGCTTCTGTTTCACCCCGGCGATTTCCGCCTTATCTTTTTATTAGCCGGAATTCCGGGCATACTGGGAATATTTGTGCTCTATTTTGGCATTCATGAAGCCAAAAAGCATAAAGAAAGTCTTTTGAAAAAATTCCGTTTCTCTGATTATCCCAAACGATTTTATCTTTTTCTGGCCATTATATTCGTCTTCACATTGGGGAATTCGACCGATGCCCTGTTGATGGTCAAGGCCAACGAGGTGGGCATTAAAGTGACGTTCATTCCGCTGGTATATCTTATTTCCAGCATTGTGTCGGTGTTTCTCGCCATACCATTCGGTCAGTTGTCCGACCGCATCGGACGCGAAAAGCTGCTGATCGCCGGATTTTTCATCTATGCGATGGTTTATTTCGGCTTTGGCATAACCGCCAATGTGTATGTAATCGTTGCACTTTTCGCTTTTTACGGGATCTATTCTGCCCTTACCGACGGCCAGCAGAAGTCAATGATCTCTGATCTGGTAGATGAAAACAAAAAAGGAACCGGAATGGGCATTTACAATGCTTTACTGGGCATCACGCTCTTGCCCGCAAGTCTGATTGCCGGTTTGCTGTACGATAAAGTGAATTCGAAGGTACCCTTTTACTTTGGCGGTTCCATGGCGTTGCTGGCTATCGTGTTAATGGTAATTTATTTAGCCACAAAACCAAAAATTGAAGACGCTGATTAAACATTCGTAAAATGGAGTTATTCATCAATTGGGGTGAATTGCAATTCATACAATGCCGGGATTTAGTTTCCGGCATTTTTTTGTCTGAAATTGATTTAATTTTCAGGAATAAGCGTTTTATTTCAAAAGAAATTTTATAGATTTGTGTCATTATAAAAATTCAGAATATATTCACATTTTATCAACCCCTATAAATCAAACAACCATGTCGAAAGGATTTTATCACCTGCCCGAAATCAAGAATGAACCTGTAAAAACCTACGCACCGGGTTCCACCGAAAGACAATCCATCAAGCTCAAACTGGCCGAACTCTCCAAAGGCGGGCTGGACATTCCCATGATTATAGGGGGCAAAGAAGTTCGCACCGGCAATCTGCATGACATCCGTCCGCCGCATGATCACCGGCAGTTGCTCGGGCATTACCATCAGGGCGATAAGAAGCATGTGCAGCTGGCTATTGATGCAGCACTGCAGGCAAAGCCGGCCTGGGAAGCGATGAACTGGGAAAGCCGCGCTGCCATTTTTCTGAAGGCAGCAGACCTCATCGCCGGACCCTATCGCGATGAATTTAATGCCGCCACCATGCTCGGTCAATCCAAAAACGTATATCAGGCCGAAATAGACTGCGTATGTGAACTGGTGGATTTTTATCGTTTCAATGTCAGAAATATGTGTGAGTTGTATGCCATGCAGCCCAATTCCTCACCCGGCATCTGGAATCGCCTGGAATGGCGTCCGCTGGAAGGGTTTATTTTCGCATTGACTCCGTTTAATTTCACTTCCATAGCCGGCAATCTGGGCGGCGCTCCTGCTCTGATGGGCAATACCGTGGTATGGAAAGCATCCCGGACTGCCGTTTACTCCGCTTCGCTCATTATGAAGGTGCTCAGGGAAGCCGGACTACCCGACGGGGTCATCAACCTGGTGTTCTGCGGGGGTAAGGAAACAGCCGATGTTGTTTTCGGCAGTCGTGATTTTGCAGGATTACATTTCACCGGTTCCACAGCGGTATTCAATGGCATGTGGAAAACCATTTCGGAAAACATATCGCGCTATCGCAGCTATCCGCGCATTGTGGGCGAAACGGGCGGAAAAGACTATGTTTTTGCCGATGCCACAGCTAATCCCCGACAGGTTGCCACAGCCCTCATCCGCGGCGCATTCGAATATCAGGGTCAAAAATGTTCGGCTGCTTCACGTGCCTATATTCCAACGAATATATGGGAAGAGGTGAAAAATTATATGGCCGAAGATTTGAAGAAAATCAAAGTGGGTGATGTGCAGGATTTCACCAATTTTGTGAATGCTGTGATAGACGAAGAATCGTTCGACAAACTGGCTAAATACATTGATGATGCAGCCCAATCGCCGGATGCTGAAATCATACTTGGTGGAAAATGCGATAAATCCACAGGATATTTCATCCATCCCACGGTAATTCTGGCCAAAAAGCCCGATTACATCACCATGCGCGAAGAGCTTTTCGGACCGGTTCTCACCGTCTATGTGTACGATCCGCAGAAAATGGAAGAGACACTGGATATCCTGGACAATTCGACCGGCTATGCTCTCACCGGTGCTATATTTTCGGCCGAAAGAGCGACCATCGAATACCTGACGAAACGCCTGACACACACAGCCGGCAATTTTTACATCAACGACAAACCAACGGGAGCAGTAGTTGATCAGCAGCCCTTCGGTGGCGGTCGGGGTTCGGGCACCAACGACAAGGCCGGCTCCATCTTCAATCTGCTTCGCTGGGTTTCGCCACAGTGCATCAAAGAAACCTTTGTTACACCAACAGATTATATGTATCCAAATTTCAGAGAAGACTAAACGTTTGACGTTCAACGTTC
>CALMZF010000298.1 GCA_937870645.1 uncultured Paludibacter sp.
CAAGTTACAAAGATTTTAAAAACAATCCATTTGCTCGGGACAATAATTATTACAACCGATACGGGCTCAACCCGGATATTGCAATGGACACCTGGAGAAGATTTGGAAAAGACCAGAACTTAGTTACCAGTCTCGACCTGAAACTCGCAGCAACTGACTGGTTAGATTTGAACTATCGTGCCGCTATGACCTATCAGAGCATTGTATCTCAAAGCAACCAGAAACGTCTTGTGGTTAACCCTTACGGTAAAGCAAGAGGAATTGACGCAGTTCCACAAGCTGTAAGTAACGGTTCATATGTAGGTAACCGTATGTCATCTGAATTTTTCGCCAATTTCCACAAAACATTTGGTGATTTCAAGGTAAATGTTTTGGCCGGTACCTATGTTCGTGATATCAAATCCCGAAATGTAGGCGTCAACGCAAGTAACCTGATTATCGAAGGTTTATTTAATGTTTCAGCCCGTCCGGGTGAACTGGGTGGTTACTCCAACGAATCACACACCAGAATGTTTTCACTTTATGGCAACGTGAACCTGAACTATAAAAACTGGGCTAACCTGGAATTCACTGGTCGTAACGACAAAACATCCGTACTGGATCCAAGCAACAATAGTTTCTTCTATCCGGGTGTAGCAGCTTCATTGGTACTTACTGATGCCGTACCTGCTGTCAAATCGGACATCATGAACTTCCTGAAACTTCGTGCTTCGTGGAATAAAACCGGTAATGCTGATATCAATCCGTATTTATTAAGCGCTACCTTCTCACAGGGCGATGGTTTCCCATACAACGGTCTTCCCGGATATTCGGCTGATGATACTTCCTACGACCGCTATCTGAAACCTGAGTTTATTGACAGTAAAGAAGTTGGTTTTGAAGCAAGTTTCCTGAAAAACAGAATTACTCTGGATGCTACTTACTACGACCAGAATAACACCAACCAGATTGTAAGTATCCGTGTACCACGTTCAACAGGTTATACATTTGCCTTCGTAAATGCAGCATCTTTCCGTAACTACGGTTTTGAAACTCAATTAAAAGTTACTCCGCTTGTAAACCTTGGCGAAGTTAATCTGAACTTCAATGCCAACTATTCATACAACAGCAGTGAAGTATTAAGCATTTATCAGGATCTGCAGGAATTATCCATCGGTGGATACGTAATGGCAGCCAATCAGGCAGTAGTAGGAAAACCGGCATTTATTTTTAATGCATCTGACTACAAACGCGATAATCAGGGAAGAGTTATTGTTGACCGCCTTACAGGTTATCCCATTGTAGACGAAGTTAATAAAAAATTCGGCCGTACGATGCCTATGCATATCATCGGTTTGAATCCTTCTATCAGTTGGAAAGGTCTTACAGTTTCCGCACTGTTCGAATACAAAGGAGGACACTATGCATTCAATATGATTGGTAACGAAATGGCCTGGACCGGTGTTTCTGAAATAACCGGAATTAATCACCGCGAACGATTTGTTATACCAAATTCAGTGTATGAAGATCCAAACAAAAAGGGAACTTATATCGAAAACACCAACATCACCGTATCTGATGCTCAGGACTTCTTCACAGGCGACAGCTACCGCACCGTGGCTTCCAACTTTATCACAAGTGCTGCTACATGGCGTTTCAGAGAGTTCTCCATTACCTATGACATACCAAACTCTTTGATATCCAAACAAAGTCTTATTCAGGGTATTTCTGTGGGTGTAAACGGACGTAACCTCGCTTTGTGGTTGCCAAAATCGAATGTCTACAGTGATCCAGACTTTAAAGATCTCGACAGCTTTGGTGGGAACATAGCAGGTATTTCTAATGCTACAGTTAATCCTCCGGTACGCACAATTGGTGGAACCATATCGGTTAAATTTTAATTGATAAAATAACTAACTATAAAAGATATAAATATGAAAAAGATATTTTCAATAATACTTACAACATGCGTACTGGCTCTGACCGGATGTAGTGAAGAATTTTTCAACATCAATCAAAGTCCGAACAGTGCCATCGAAGAAAACATGACTCCGAGTCTGATTTTACCCCGTGCTTTACACAGAACGGCATCAGAATCAGCTATCAACAACGACGAATATTTACGTTGGATGGGCTATTGGTCCCGTTGCTCCGGCAATTATGGACCGAATGTGGACGAAGAAGCATACCTTCTATCCTCTTCTTTCAGACGTGCAAGCTACCTGAACTGGTATAATATTCTGAAAGATTTTGACGTTATCGAAAAAAACGCCCGTACCAGAAACGAAACTGCTTACTTAGGTATAGCTAAAATCATGAAAACCATCGGTTTTATGCAGTTGGTTGACCAGTACAACAATGTTCCTTACTCCAAAGCATTTGATTTGGGTGGTAACATGTTGACACCTTACGATAAAGGAGAAGCGATCTACAAAGACATGATTCTTCAGTTAGACTCAGCCGATAGACTACTGAAAGCTGCAGATGTTAATGCCAACCTCGATATTAAAACTGCTGATATAATGTTCAAAGGTGATTTGGCTAAATGGCGTAAATTTGGTAACACTCAGCGTCTTCGTTTGATCCTCCACCAGTCTGAATTACTGGGTAATGCCGGACTGAAAACCGAGATCGACAAAATCGTTGCGAACGGCGGAGGTTTTCTGGGTGCAGGAGAAACTGCTGAAGTTCAGCCTACCTATTCTAAAGATTTAGGTAAACAAAATCCTTACTGGAATACATTCAATATCAATGATGCAGGTGGTTTGGACAACTTCAACAGAGCCAACACTTATTTCCTGAATTTATTGAAAAGTAATAACGATATTCGTTATCAGTATTTCTATTCAAAAGCTACAACCCCAAAAACTACCGGTGAAGATTATTATGGTTATGTTTATGGCTTTGATTACCCCTCAGGAACTCCTGAAGCAAGCAAATACAATGCTGCCAACTCATCGAATGTAGCCGGACCGGGTATTGCCAAAAGCGCAACTATGGCACAATGGTTAATGCCTTCCTTCGAAAGTTTGTTTATGCAGGCTGAAGCTATACAGCGTGGTGCTCTGACAGGTGATGCAAAAGTTGCTTATGAAGCTGCTGTAAAAGAATCTTACGTTTGGCTTGGAGTTACAGATGCTGTTACAGAAGCTACTAATTATCTGAATTCTGCAACAAAACCGTTTGCTGTATGGGATCAAAATACTGACAAACTCAAACTTATCATGACACAGAAATACATTGCTATGTTCGGTATCAATGGACTGGAAACCTGGACTGACTTCCGTAGAGTTGGTTTCCCGGCTCAGGCTGACATCCTTTCCGTTTCACCGAGTAGGGGTAACAATGTTATTCCTTCACGGTTGATTTATCCACTGGAAGAATATCAGTATAATTCTGCCAATGTGCTTCTGGAAGGTACTATTAATCCACAAACCATGAAAATATTCTGGGATAAGTAATAATAAAATTATATAAAATAAAGAGTATGAAAAAAAATAAATTATATGGGTTGATCATATTATTGGCAGCCGTAACGGTAGGATTGACATCCTGTCTGAACGATCCGAACATTGAAGATCAAAAATATGGTCTGATAAACCTGAATGCAAATAAAATTATAGAACTTCCTTCTGACGCAAGTCATACGATAAATTTATCGGTACTTGACGAAGGGGTAAAGGAATTTGTATATGAAGTTAGATTAGCTGCTGAAAACCCTGCAGAAGAAGATGTAGTGGTTAATCTTCAGGTAGTTAGCGATAGAGATGCAGTTCTTAAAGCTGTTCGTACTTATCTGGCAGATTCTTATCCTGCAACTGGAAAAGATTCTATACCGGATAAAGATATATTAAGTTTTCCCGTAGCAGGAATTACCCTTCCGGCTTCTGTTACAATTCCTAAAGGTGCACGCTCAGTGGCTCTGAAAGTAAAAATTGATACACATCAATTCACGACAGACACTCAATTTGCTCTTATACAAATAAAAAGTGTAACTAATGCCGGATATATCGTAAGTGGCAATTTCAATCAATTATTATTAAGTTGTAAAGTAAGACATCCTTATGCTGGCAGATATATTTGTACAGGTACATTCGAAGATGTAACAAATGCTGCCTGGTCGCATACTGCTACAGCATTAAAAGAAATTTACGATGAAGATTACCTGATTGACCTGGAAACTGTTGACGGTACAACACTTATTATTGGTTATACACCAACTTTTGATAAATCGAATAGATATTATTTCTATGCGGCAACAGATTTCAGCTATTTTGGTTCATTCTGTCCTCAGTTTACCTTTGACGCCGCTGGTAATGTAGTCGCAGTAACTAATGCTTATGGTCAACCTGCTCCTGCAAATACACGTTCAGCGGAACTGGATCCATCTGGTATAAACAAATACGATCCAGCAACAAAAACAATTAAAGTTTCTTACTGGATGAATCAGCCTTCGGTTGTTAAAACTCCTCCTTATCACCGTTCTCACATAGTTGAAACTTATACTTTCCTGAAAGATTTATAGTCTTTCTGAAATCTCTAAGAATAAAGAAACCGCCCTTTTAAGGCGGTTTCTTTTATTTCTGTAAATACTGTAGAACAATATTATTTGATTTCATCTCTTCCCATCACTTCACCACTGGTTACATTCCACCGTGCAAGCTAGTATAATCCAAATAATTGTTTTTTGGAATAAACAATCAAACGAATACGGATATTGCCTCACCAAGTCCGGAAGGAAAAAACCGAACTCTACCCTTTTGTCTTTGTAACCGCCGTAACAATTACACCCGTTAACGAAAAAATACGATAACATCCAAACAACCAAACTTGATGAACTTGATAAACTTTCGAACTTGATGAACTAACAGATAAAGCCTTTTTACAGCAGGAACAGCCGGATTTACGGACGCTAATAAGTAAGTTTTCTTTTCAGAATTTCATATTCTTCCACGATACAAACATTCCGTTTTCCGTCTGATAATTCAGAT
>CALMZF010000299.1 GCA_937870645.1 uncultured Paludibacter sp.
AATTAACGTCATAAATACAGTCTTATTTGGCTTTCCTGGCATTTTATTGAGAAGAAAGCACTTATTAGAGTAAGAAATATTACTTAAACTTAAAGATACGAATGATATTCACCAAAAATATTAAAGCATTATTATATTCATATTGGTCATTAGTGATTATTATTCCAGTATATTTATTACTAAGACTTCTTTTCATTAATACAGGCTTCTTTTGGGATTCAATTACGATTATAAGTAAACCTGCAACTTATCTGTATGAAAACGGCTTATTTAATTTTGTTTATAATGGAGATTTCGATAATGGTGATCCGCAAACCATACAATTTTGTTTAGCAACAATTTGGCGTATTTTTGGAAAGTCAATTTTTGCTACACATATATTTTTTGCGTTTTTCTCGGGACTTACCCTTTATCAACTATATAAATTAGTAATCACTATTTTCGATCAAAAAACAGCTCAATATGTCTATACCCTCATCTGTTTTGAACCTACATTCATGACACAGATTACAGGCTTATATCAGGATATATTTCTATTTAATTTTGCATTTATGGCTATGAGAGCATTTCTAACTAACAAAAATAGATTGCTATTAATTTCTATGTTGTTACTATGTATGGTTAGTCGGCGTGGAATGCTAATTTGTTTTGGATTAATGCTTGCAATTACTATTATTGAAATTTTTGAACATAAAACAAATATTAAACAATTCATTGCTGAATATTTAAGAATATTCGCTCCATCGATAGTTTTTGTATTTATATTTATTGGGTGGAGAATGCAAAATTATGGATGGTTTTTTACCACAGAAGCTACGGATTCAGGTAAACTTGTTGAAAATTGGAATATGTTTTTTAAAAACATAGCAACATTTTGTAGATATTTGTTGGACAACGGAAGAATTTTCCTTTGGATAATTGCTCTTGTGTTAATAATCAGAGGTAAATATTCAAGATATATATTGTTGAAAAACAAAAAAATAGTGGTCATCTTATTGGCGACTTTAATTGTTATGCTTTCGGTAACTCTTTCTATTCAAAATCCTTTTGGGAGTAGATATTTTGTAATTCAATATATCATATTTTTGTTATTGTATTCAAAATTAATAATTTATCACATTGCCAATAAAAAAACAAAATACTACTTTATTGTCTCTTATATAGCTCTTTTAAGTGGAAACTTGTGGATATATCCTGAAACTTTATCTCAGTCCTGGGATTCGTCTTTAGCACATTATCCGTATTTTGAATTAAGGAAGAACACTATCAATTATTTTAATGAGAAAAATATTGATTTGAGCGATGTAGGTGTCGGTTTTCCTATGGGTTCCAAACTAGCTTATGTAGATGTTTCAAAGGATTATTTTAATGGCTTTTCAAATATCGACTTTAAATTGAACAAGTGGATTGTTTATTCAAATATTTTCAATTATTCTGATGAGAATATTTCTATAATTAAAAAAATGACACCAATAAAAGAATGGAGAACAGGGAATGTCTTTGTTAAAATATATAACAATGAAAATGGGCTTTAATTTCATCAATTTTCGAAATAGAAATTTGATAAAAAAACATCAACCAACCTTAATAACAAAAACATATTTAACATGTTACTTGTTATTCATAAGTAGTTATTTTCAATTTCTCACCCCTTAATCAGATTCATAAACTCTTCGCGGGTTTTGGCCTGCTCAAATACACCCGTAAAGTCGGAAGTGGTGGTGATGGAATGTTGCTTCTGTACACCGCGCATCTGCATGCAGAGGTGCTGAGCTTCGACTATGACCATGACACCCATGGGGTTGAGTGTTTTCTGAATACATTCTTTGATCTGGGTGGTAAGCCGTTCCTGTACCTGTAGCCGGCGTGCAAAAACATCCACTACGCGGGCTATTTTACTCAATCCTGTTATTTTTTTGTTGGGGATATAGGCCACATGCACTTTCCCGAAAAAGGGCAGCATGTGATGCTCACACATGGAATAGAAATCAATGTCCTTGACAATAACCATCTGCCGGTAATCTTCGGTGAACATGGCGGATTGCAACAGTGCCTCAGGGTCTTGCGCGTATCCCTGCATGAAAAACTGCATGGCTTTGGCTACGCGTTCGGGAGTTTTAAGCAGACCTTCCCGATCGGGATTTTCGCCCAAAATAGCAAGTGCATCACGGTATTTCTCTGCCAGCTGCTTAGTCTTTTCGGCATCAAATTCTATCAGGTTATTGGCGTAAAGATCCATATCGGGGATATTGTTTTAGTCAATTTTTATTTTACTTTCACGCACCGTGTAGGCTTCACGGCTCAGACCGGGGAATGATTTTATCAGTTCAGAGCGAAAACTCCTGGCCTCCTCGAGCGACCTGAAATCGCCCACTCTCACCTTCCAGAATGGCGACGCAAAAATGCGGTAAACTCCCTGTTCGGGGAATGTACTGCGAAGTTGTCGTTCAATTTCAGCAGACTCACTTTTGGCTGTTTTGAAATCGTTGCTCGAAAACACCTGAACCCGGTAACCAGGACCGGTGTAGGAACCGGTAAGTTTTATTTCGCGGCCGATGTAATTATTGAGCAGTTTATCCAGCCTGCCGTCCTGATGAATGTTAACCTTCGAATCGTTGGCTTCAATGGATTTGATTATTTCAGGTGTATCCGATCCTGAGCCGTTTTGTCCCGCCACCGAAAGAGTGACCGAAAACAGTATGCTGTAAAATAAAAATAATCTCTTCATTGTATTTCCACTGATAAATTTATACAAAGGTATGAAAATGATACGATTTACAAGAGTTTTGGCAAATAAAATCAACAGAACGGGATGAGATTTCAGTTTTATTTCGTTGCTATTTGCACCGAAATAGACTATCTTTGTTGCACTTACATCACTTCCAAGTTATGAAACATCAAAAAGTAGCCATTATTGTGGCCGGTGGCAAAGGTGAAAGGATGAATAGCTCTGTACCAAAGCAATTCCTCACATTGGTCAACAAACCGGTATTGATGCACACGCTGGAGCAATTTTACCGGTATTCGGAGGAAATAAGACTAATTCTGGTCTTGCCTCCCCACTTGTTCGATTTGTGGACTACACTCTGCATGACCTACCATTTCACACTCCCGCACGAGGTGGTGGAGGGAGGTGTAACCCGTTTTTTTTCGGTAAAAAATGCCCTGGATACCATCACTGAAAGT
This sequence comes from uncultured Paludibacter sp., assembly GCA_937870645.1. Taxonomy (GTDB): domain Bacteria; phylum Bacteroidota; class Bacteroidia; order Bacteroidales; family Paludibacteraceae; genus UPXZ01. Next base: position 3,187 of record CALMZF010000299.1, read on the forward strand.
GCAATAATAGCCATTCACGATGGAGTACGTCCGCTGGTGGATGTGGAAACAATAAAACGATGCTTTGACGAAGCTGAAAATTCGGGGACGGCCATACCGGTAGTTGAACTCGTGGATAGTATCCGCCAGGTGGACCGGAGCGGAAGCAAGTCAGCCGACCGCGCCAATTTCAGGCTGGTACAGACACCACAGGTCTTCACCTCGGCAATCATTCAAAAAAGCTACCAGCAGCCTTACAGCGAACTATTTACCGATGATGCTTCGGTGGTCGAAGCAGCGGGATACACGATAAACCTGGTGGAAGGAAACCGTAAAAATATTAAAATTACAACCACAATGGATCTGAAACTGGCTAACCTGCTGCTTACAGATACTTACAGAGACTAATGGCAAACCGCGAAAACAACATAGAGTGGCTCGACAGCCTGCGTGCACTGGCTATCATTGGCGTGATTATGATACACATATCCTCACCGGTGGTCAAAATGTCATACGGTGGGAATATGATATACTGGTGGATAGGCAATATCATCAACAGTTCCATCCGTTTTGCGGTTCCGGTTTTTCTGATGATAAGCGGCGCCACCATGCTCAACCGCGAATATAAACTGGGCGAATTTTACAAAAAACGAATGATGCGGGTACTGCTTCCGCTGTTGTTCTGGATGGTGGTGTACTGGATTTTCAGGTGGTACTCACTACCGCCTGCTCAGAAACCCTACGATGTCGGGGGTATCGTACACTGGGGAGTTAATTTATTTCTCACCGAGGGCATCTCAAAACATTTCTGGTACATCTACATGCTCCTGTTTATCTACCTGGCTGTACCCTTTCTGGGCATGTTCGTGCGTAAACTGAACAGCTGGAGTCTGCTGTTCCTGCTTGCCGCCTGGGTATTGCTGTGTGGTGTGAGCAGCGATTTCTCGCTGAATATGTACTCCTGGTCGGGCGATTATCTGAGTAAATTTGTGGGCTATTTTCTTTATTCGGGTTATCTGGTGCTGGGCTACTACATTTATAAATACACCCTGGTTTCAAAAAATATCCGGCTCACAGCTGTACTTATCTTTGTGGCTTCCATCGCTGTTTCCACCTTCTTTGCCTACTACGAAAGCCAGAAAGCAGGCCGGTTGAATGTTGCCGTTTACAGCTATTTGAATCTAAACTCCATCATCCAGTCGGGTGCGCTCTTCCTGAGTTTGAAAAATACAATCCTCAAAAACCGCATCGTTCGCTGGCTACAAAAAACCGTGAGTGATTACAGTTATGGCATTTACCTCGTACACATCCTGGTTATCGGTATTTTCTTTCAGTTGGGTATATTCTGGACAATGGCACACCCGCTTATTTCCATACCTGCACTGGTGGCGCTTATCCTGCTCACATCGGGCGTAATCATCTTTATTTTACGAAAAATTCCTTTCGGCAAATACATTTCGGGATAGACAGAGAGAAAGAATATGGATTTTCTAAATCAGGACATTAAATTTCTGACGGGTGTCGGGCCTAAAAAAGCCGAAGTGCTCAACAAAGAACTTTCTATCTACACGGTCGAGGATTTGTTGAGGCATTATCCCTATAGATATGTGGACCGAAGCCGGTTCTACAAACTGCGTGAAATAACCGAGGATATGCCTTTCATTCAGGTTAAAGGAAAAATCCTGCGGTTCGAAAAAATCGGTGAAGGAAAAGGGCAACGGCTCTCGGCGATGTTTACAGACGGCGAACAAGCCATCGAGCTGGTTTGGTTCAAGGGTATCCGCTTTGTTACCGAAAAATACAAAACCGGAGTGGAATACGTGATTTTCGGAAAACCCTCCCTGTTCAATGGTCGGTATAACATTGTTCATCCCGAAATGGAAACTCCCGCCCAGCTGCCCCCTCCCGAAATGCTGGGCTTACAACCCTATTACAACACCACCGAGAAAATGAAGAATCATTTTCTTAATTCAAAAGGCATTCAGAAAATCATATTACCGGTAGTAAAACAAATTCAGGGAGGAATTCCGGAAACGTTGCCCGCTTTCATTCTGCAGCAGTTTGGGTTACTCAATCTGACCGAATCCATCACCAATATTCATTTCCCAAAAAATGCGGAATGGCTTAGCCGTGCCCGTCAGCGCCTGAAATTCGAAGAACTGTTTTACATTCAGCTCAACATACTTCATCAGACCAAGTGGCGTGAGCAGCATTTCGAAGGATTTATTTTTTCGCGTATCGGTCATTACTTCAATACTTTTTACAACAATTACCTGCCCTTTGAACTCACCGGCGCACAGAAAAAAGTGATCCGGGAAATTCGTGCCGATGTGGCTTCGGGTCATCAGATGAACCGGCTGCTGCAGGGCGATGTGGGAAGCGGTAAAACACTGGTGGCACTCATGACTATGCTTATAGCCATCGACAACGGGTTTCAGGCCTGCATCATGGCTCCGACCGAAATACTTGCCACCCAGCATTATGCCACCATCACCGGCATGTTGGGCGAAATGGACGTACAGGTTTCGTTGCTTACAGGCTCAACCAAACAAAAAGACCGAACCGGTATCCACCAAAAACTGCAGAATGGTGAGATGCAAATCATTATCGGCACGCATGCCCTGATTGAAGATACAGTGCAGTTCAAAAATCTCGGTCTGGTGATTATTGACGAACAGCCCCGGTTTGGTGAAGCGCACCGCCCCAAACTTGGGGAAAAAAACAGGCAACCGCCGCACATTCTGGTGATGACTGCCACTCCCATACCACGTACACTGGCCATGACCATGTACGGCGATCTGAGTGTTTCTGTTATTGACGAGTTGCCTCCGGGTAGAAAACCGATACAGACCTATCATTATTATGAAACAAAACGAAACGCCTTACTGAGCTTTATCACAAAGCAGGTACTGGCGGGCAGACAGATTTATGTGGTTTATCCGCTGATAAAGGAATCGGAATACGTGGATATGCGAAACCTGGAGGAGGGCTACACGTATCTCTGCGAAATGCTGCCACAGTTTACAATCAGCATGGTTCACGGGCAAATGAAACCGGCTGAAAAAGATGCCCAGATGCAGAAATTCATTTCGGGCGAAACACAATTAATGGTTGCAACCACCGTTATTGAAGTCGGAGTGAATGTGCCCAATGCTTCGGTAATGATTATTGAAAGTGCCCAGCGTTTCGGATTATCGCAGCTACACCAGTTGCGCGGACGTGTGGGCCGCGGTGCCAATCAGTCATACTGCATCCTGCTGACCGGGGTAAAACTCACCTCCGACTCACGCAAACGGATGGAAATTATGACCCGGACCAACGATGGTTTCGAAATCTCCGAAGCCGATTTGCAGCTTCGCGGGCCCGGCGATCTGGAAGGAACCCAGCAAAGCGGCTTGCCATTTGAACTGAAAATAGCTA
>CALMZF010000300.1 GCA_937870645.1 uncultured Paludibacter sp.
AAAACAAAGATAAAACGGACTTAGAGAGTGATGTTACTCCCAGTCCGTTTTTTTTTAATCTATAAAGCGGCGGATTTGGGATGCTTACTCTCTTAAAGGCGGATGCGTTATACCACAGCAAAGCCCGGCACATGAATTTGTGCCGGGCTTTGCTGCTTAAATCCGTCGATGAAATGAGAAGTTATTGCACCACAATAAACAACAATGCCCTCTTTGAGATAAGAAGGCATTGGGATAATTTATTTATTAAAACTGTTTATTATTTGAATGATTCGGCTGGCATATTGTATGCTTTTTCGATATCTGCAGCATCATACGGTAGTTTGCTTTTTGATAGCTCCGGAATGTTGAATGACTTAAATGTTTCATCATAATATTCTGGATTTTTTTGTGGCAATACAAATGGTTTGTGAACTTTTCCAGATTTATCAATATACGCGAAATATGGTTTACCATATTGCCCGTCATCTCGTTTGCTGGCAAAAACAAACCATCGGCTGTTTGATGACCAACTGTGGTATGTGTCAGATTTATCTGAATTAACAATCACTAGATTGTCTGTTGCACCGGTCATAAGATTCATCAGTTGTAAATCTGTTTCACGATGCCATATTGGGAAAGTTCCAAAATCAGACACCGAATAGAGCATATATTTACCATCGGGCGACGTTTTCGGAAAATTAATCGATTTATTGGTTAACCGAGCGTTCCACAAGGTATCTACTTTATTTCCAAATTCTTTTTTTTCTGCATCAAAAGCAATGCGGCAAAGGCTGTATTTTAATTTCTTTATCTCTTTAGGTAAAATAACGGCAGGTGCTGAACAGAAATAAACGTATTTGCCATCGGCTGAAAAGACAGGAAATGTCTCGAATACAGTTGAATCCGAAAGTAAAGTTGATGACAATATTTTGTTTTCAGTAAAATCAGCTACTACTACATCTGAAGCTGTATCGTACACTTCCATTCGTTTATTGCCCTGCATGTGAAATTCGGGTATAACAATATTCGTGGAGAAAACTGCGAATTTGCCGGAAGGATGAAATGCTCCGTAAACAGTTGGAGAAACCATATTACCTGTTTTCATAGCTAATTTTCGTAGTTTGCCATCACGATTCAGAATAGTCCCGCCATTCTTACCGCGGATGTGAAACATTGAAAGTTGGCCGCTTTGATTTCCATAAATATGACAATTCATACAGGATTGATTCAACTGATTATTATCTGCAATCACTCTTTCATCAAAGTTTTCCAGATTGCGCTCGCAAAGTTGGATGGTATTCCAGACTTCGTATCCGGGTTCAATCAGGCGATAACTTAGATACCCGTCAATCATATCTTCAACAATATCCCATTTGAAAGTTTTGTATTTTATCCATTCTCCTTTAATACGTGCGGTAACCTCTACATTTAGTTCTTTTCCTGTATTCTCGAACAGAAGTTTTTTCCAGGCTTTTATTGGAAAAGAAATCTTTGATTCACCGTAAATAATAATACTGTCTGAAATTCCTGTAACTTTTACCTGCATTGCGTCAGCATCTGTACGCAACATAAAATTAAGAGGTGCAATATTGCATGGAATTGTTACATCTGTATAATCAGGATAAACAGGCGGTAAAGCATCTGATGTTTTCACATGTTCCGGCTTAGGAGTACATGCAGTCAGCAAAATAAAACCAGTAATAATAATATCTTTAATTAATTGTTTTTTCATGTGGTAAATAGCTATTTATAATATGTCATCTGACGCTCTTATGTAATATTTTCATTTTATTTTGTAAATACCCTTGTTAACCTAGTTGTCCCTTGATTAATGTTCGTCTCATTTTAATTAAAAGTTGCGAAATGATAATAAAACCAATATGTTTTTCCGTAACTGGCCTGCAAATTATTCCCCGAACCTTTATCTTTTTCGTATTGCAGGTTGTAAGCATTAAAGTCATTCACTACATCTGCCTGAATAAGGTGTTGTTTTACGTCTTCAATCGAAGCATGGCGGTTTGTCAATCCGATAAGCAATGCTTCACTATACAAACGGTTGGGCATTTCTTTGCCAACACCTTTATATTTAAGATAATCAGCCATAAATGAATCAATATCCTTTGCTAGCAGATCATGGCAAAGCAGGTAATCCAAAGCTAAATTATTTTCCGGATGATTGTTTACCAGAGCGCGCAGGGATAAAGTATGGTTTCCTGCAGACCGTAATGTGTCCTGTGTGGATAAGAGGGATTGTTTTTGTAATAACCATTTTTTCACCCGATCTGTTTCATGACCGGGTATTCTTTCATTCGCCCAACCTTTATAAACAATTGTTTTCTGCAAAAGTCGTAGATATTTCATTGATGCCAGCGTATCTCCGTTTATCATATTTATTTCAGCAAGTCTTTTGGTCATACGTGAACTTCGGCGTTTTGGTGAGAAAATCATGCCTAAAATAGTGGCGTGTTCGGCCATTGTCATATCACCCAGCTGAAACCATGCTTCATTACTGGACCAAATTGAAAGAAAGGGAGTTTTCGGCTCCAGGGTTATTAGTAATCCTAAAGTGCCGGGTTGGTATGCGTCCATTAACTTGATGGGTAATCTTCCCTGCATGGCATGTGAAAGATTGTAAAAATAGGTGGAAGCAGCCAGTTGTAAATCTTTTTTCTCGGTTAATTCAGCTACTTTAGCCCAACTGCCATACGAACTTAGTACATCCAATTTCAATAAATCCTCAATAATAAAATTGGGTTTGTTGAAAAAAGAATTTGAGGGGTACTGATAGGCTTGTTTGCAGGTAAAATGATATTGTTGTCGCAGTAGTGCCGGAGTTAGGATAGAGATAAATATCAACAAGAGAGCCAAAAAGTAACGGTGTGAATTGATTTCGAAAATAAGGCACAATATAAGAAACATGAATACACCATAACCAAAAAGCCAGTAACAAAGCGGGGTAAGTAATATTGGGAAAATCCAATGCCCCTTTTGTGGAAATGAAGTGCAGAGTAAAAACAGAGATAATCCTCCAATTAGCGACAGAGTTGAAGCTAGTTCATAATCCAGTCCGAAATTACGGAAGGCTTCCCATGTCATCAGGGCAAGAACTAACAGTATTTTAATCCAGAATGGTAATCCTTTGCATTGTTTATTCTGACATAAAAAGTTGAATTTTACTTTTCCCAGAGCCAGATAGAAAAGTCCTCCAAGAGATAGCAAAGACAATGTAATTATTAATGCTCCGGTATAGTTAAAACAGTAAAATTGAGTCAGGAAATCGCCGGCTAAACATGCCATCCAGGCCGAATGATGAAAATAAGTGTTGATATACTCACCAGACATTAAAAATAATTGTGTCTGCTCACGATAGGCTAAATGGTATAAATAGAAAGACTGATAGAATAGGAAGGATATAACAGCAAATATTGCAAAACCAGTAAGTGCAAAATAAATATTTTTTGTCTTCATTCAAGTTATTTACATTAATATTATATAGCCGATTATGCCCGGACTAATTTGAAATTATTTTTTTATTGATGTTTTTGATGCGCAAATATACAGAAAATGTTTAAAATATGGAAAGTGTCGTGAATAAACTCAAATTGGTCATGAGATAATACAATTCAACATAAAACATGTAGGTTGATTCTGAAAATTTAAAATTACGAAACATATTTTTCTTTTTTTATAAATAAAATTTGGATATTATTTTGCTAAAACGTACATTTGTCAGCTAAAATGTTAAACATGTAAAGATTGTATAATTTATTGATAAAATTGTATCTGTTTTTTTTGCAGGAAACTCATAGATTTGCAACGCTCAATAAATAGAATTTACGGAGAGAACTATTTGATTTTACACACGATTGAATATTAATGAATTAACATATAAAATTAATTAACCTTTTTATTAATCCAAAAAAACTAAGTATGATTAGAAATTTAAAAATTAGAAAGCAACAGCAGTTTCATTTTTTCAATAAAATGAAAATTGTTGTTATTTGCGTTTTTCTTTTGCTTGGTGGTATTGCGACTGTATCTGCCGTTCCTATAAGCGGTGATGCAAGCAATGCTATGTCTCAGCAAAACCAAAAAGTAACCGGACGAGTAGTCGATAAAAATGGCGAACCTGTTATAGGTGCCAATGTTATCCAACAAGGTACCTCAAACGGCACATTGACTAATGGTGAAGGTAACTTTACTTTAAATTTACCGGGAGATGCTACTCTGGTTGTATCAAGTATAGGATACACCTCCCAGCAAATTGCAGTTGGTTCAAGAAGTCTTATCAATGTAACTTTAGAAGAAGATACAAAACTGCTGGATGAAGTTATTGTTGTTGGTTATGGAACTATGAAGAAAAAACTGGTTACAGGAGCTACTGTTCAGGTAAGTGGAGACAATCTTCAAAAACTCAGTACTACCAGTGCATTTACTGCCTTACAAAGCCAGACACCAGGCGTTAATATCCTTCAGAACTCAGGACAACCGGGTGAAGGATTTAAAGTTAGCATACGTGGTGTTGGTACTGCTGGTAATTCAGCTCCTCTTTACGTTATTGACGGAGTAGCCGGTGGTAATCTTCAGAATCTTAACAACGCTGATATCGAATCAATCGATATTTTGAAAGATGCCGCTTCTGCTGCAATTTACGGTGCACGTGCTGCCAACGGTGTTATCCTTGTTACTACCAAACAAGGGAAAGCCGGAAAACTTCAGGTAAGTTACGATGGCTATTACGGTGTACAGAATATATATAAAATGCCGTCATTACTGAATGCCAAACAATATATGGCTATTCAGGACGAAGTTAATTTCAACGAAGGTCTGGCGCTAAATGATTGGAAAACAATATTGGGAAAAAATTACGACAATGCTGTCTATAACGGAACTTATGGTACTAACTGGCTGGATGAAGCCCGCAACGTTAACGCTCCTACACAAAATCATGCAGTTAATATTGTTGGAGGTACCGATATTTCTAAATTTTCAATGGGACTCTCTTATACTGCTCAAGAAGGTATTATTGGTAAACCTGTTGCCTCAGACTACAACAGAACCACTGCCCGTATGAATTCCGATCATGTTCTTTGGAAAAACAAATCCTTTGATGTGATTAAAGTCGGCGAAACATTAACTTTTGCTTATTCAACCAAAAAAGGGATAGGTATTGGTAATCAATACTCGAACGATATTTCCAGCATGTTAAGAGCTATGCCTATCATGCCTTTATACGGTGAAGATGGCCAATATTTTAGAAATATTGGTGAGACTTTGACTTCATATGAAAGTTTGATGTCAAATCCTATTGCTGGCATGGTTTATAACCGCGGACAGAATTTGTCAAAAAACTACAATCTGGATGCATCAGCGAATATACAAATACAGCCTATTAAGAATTTGATTTTCAAATCACAATTGGGTTATAAAATGAGTGCAAGCTCATATCGTCAGTATCAGCCTGATTATACTCTTTCTATTTCTGATCAGAGACAGGTTGCCTTAGCTCAACAAAGCGCAAGTTCTGGATGGCAATATTCATTAGAAAACACATTGAACTATAAATTTGGTTTAAATCTGAACCATTTTGATGCTTTAGTAGGACAGTCAATGGAAAAATGGGGTATGGGTGAAAGCGTAAGTGCAACTAACGGTCATCTTTTATTCTCTGATTTTGAACATGCTTATATTGATAACTCACAGGGTATTGAATCAGGAGTAACAAGAATCAGTGGTTCCCCATGGGGCGAAGGCGCTTTGGCATCTTTCTTCGGTCGTGTTAACTACGATTACAATGAAACTTATCTTGCTACTATTATCATGCGTGCAGACGGTTCCTCCAATTTTGCAAGAGGAAAACGCTGGGGTTATTTTCCATCAGCTTCTTTAGGCTGGGTAATCTCCAACGAGAATTTTATGCAATCAACAAAAGGTTGGCTTGATTATTTGAAACTTCGTGGAAGTTATGGTGAAAATGGTAACCAATCCATTGCAGCTTTCCAGTATTTAGCAGGTGTTTCTTTCGATGCAAAAGCTGCTTATTCTTTCGGCAATGCCAAAGATTCTCAAACAACCGGTGGATATGCTTATATACAACCAAATCCTGATGTAACCTGGGAAACATCCATTCAAAAGAACATCGGATTGGATGCACGTTTGCTGAATTCACGTTTAAGTGTTGCAATCGATGTGTACGACAAATTCACCAAAGACTGGTTGCTTCAAGCTCCCGGATTGGGTACTATTGGTACCGGAGTTCCTTTTATAAATGGTGGTGATATCGATAATAAAGGTATTGAAGTTGCTCTTGGATGGAATGACCGCATTGGTAAAGATTTTACTTATGGTATCAATGTTAACGGAGCTTATAATCATAATGAAGTTACGCGTATTGCAAATACAGAAGGTGTTATACATGGTACTGTCAACGTGTTAAGTCAGGGAACAGGTGAAATGTATCGTGTACAAGTTGGATATCCAATCGGATATTTCTATGGATATCACACTTCCGGAATTTTTCAGAATCAGGCAGAAATCGATGCATGGAAAGCAGCCGGAAACGGTGTTCTTCAATCAAAAGTTCAACCCGGAGATGTTAAATTC
>CALMZF010000301.1 GCA_937870645.1 uncultured Paludibacter sp.
TTAAAACTCAATTGCCACAGGTAGAACATCACAATTACTTCCTGGGCGACAATTACGAAGATTACGCCCGCGATGTGATGAAAAATCCAGGAACTCTCGAAAAACCCTACTACTATGTAAATGTGCTTTCAAAACACAACGCAGATTGTGCTCCGGAAGGCTGCGAGGCTCTGTTTTTCGTTTGTCCGGTGCCCAACCTGTTGTTCAAGTCCGATTGGTCGGATAAGAATGACATTATCGACAGCATCATTGCCGATTTTTCTGAGAGAATACATCAGGATATTTCGAAGGATATTGTTTTCAGGATGGCTTATACACCCGAGGACTGGCAGGATCAGTTTAACCTTTACAAGGGTGGCGGACTGGGTTTGTCGCACAGCATGATGCAAATAGGAGCTTTCCGGCCAAAAAACTACGATGAGAAATTTAAAAATGTTTTTTACGTGGGAGCTTCCACCATACCGGGTGCGGGACTGCCCATGGCTGTAATCAGCTCAAAATTAAGTGCTGAGCGGGTGCTGGAGATGAAATAAACAAAAATTCGAACAATTCAGACATACATCATTTTTCGGGTCATTCCACCGTCAATGACAATGTTTTCGCCGTTGATAAAGTCGTTTTTCTCGTCGCACAGAAAAAGGCACATACGCGCAATATCGTCAGGCAGCCCTACTCTACCGGATGGATGTTGCAGGTGGTCAGCTTCGGTGAGCGTGTCGTAATGATAATTTTCGATCCATCCCGGCGAAATGGAATTGACTGTGATGTGATACTTGCTTAGTGAAATTGACAGTGCGTGTGTGAGCGAGAAAATTCCGCCTTTCGAAGCCGAATAGGCTTCGGTGCCGGGTTCACTCATCAGGTAGCGGGTGGAGCACAGGTTGATGATGCGTCCGTAGGGATTTTTTGGTTCCTGATGTTCCCGGTAAATGGCCAGCAGGCGCGATGTGATAAAGGCAGAACGCAGATTTACGTTCAGCGAACGGTCAAATTCTTCGACACTCAGTTCAGTTATCGGTTTGAAATTCCCTATCCCTACATTATTAATAATCACGTCCATATCGCCCCATTGTCGGAGAAAATACCTTAAGCAACCCTCCAACTCCTCTTTGTTTCCTGCATCGGCACAGATGAAATTTGTATTGGTTTCGGCTGCAAGTTGACTACCTTTATTCACGTCACTATCGCAAAATGCCACCTGATGACCTTCTGCTGAAAAAGCCTGAACCAATGCTTTTCCAATGCCATTGGCTCCGCCGGTGATAAAAATTCTTTTACTCATTTTTAGAGATATTCTTTCAGTTCTTTTACCCAGATACGGTAACCCTCTTCATTCAGATGCAGGCCGTCAGCGGTTAATTTTTCTCGCAGAATATTTGTTTTTTTCTCAGTAAACAATGGAAATAAATCAATGAAAGTGATATTTCTTTTGTTAGCAAGTTCTTTCAGTTTCGCATTGATTTCGGGTATCTGATCCGTTTTTCCGGTTAGTTTTTTGTAACGCCCAAACGACTCGTTGATTGGCAGCAGACTTTGAAGATAAAGTTTAGTTTCAGGCGATTTGGTTTGAATTTCGTTAAGCAGAAAATCCATTAATATTACCAGGCTGTCGGTACTCAGATCGTGTGAAACGTCGTTTACACCTGTCAGCAGGAATATTTTCCGGGGTTTTCCGGGTAGTATCTGATCAAGACGATCGTAAATGCCCATAATCTCGTCTCCGACAATACCTCTGTTTCTGACATTTTCCGTTTTAAGCCGTTTGCTCCAGTCGCCTCCCCCCTCAGTCAGGCTGTTTCCGAGCATGACAATATCCTGAGAACTTATCGGTTCTTCAGCCTGAAACTTGCGGTATCGCTGGTAATAGTAATCGGTATAAACCCGTTGCGGAGGATAAACCGATGCCGCAATCACATTGGCAACTAAAGAACGAAGGCGCACAACTTCACCTTTATCTTCGGGATGAACACGATTGGTGAGGAGGATAACCGAAATGTTATTGTCGGGATCAATGATTACTGACGTACCGGTATAACCGGTATGACCGTAGGTATTCTGTCCGAACAGATTGCCGTTGTTTGAGGCATAAGATGAACTATTGTCCCAACCCGGTGTACGGCCAAATTGCGCCAGATTTGCCGGTACAGTTCGCATTGTTTTCACTCCCAATGGGCTTAAGATACGCCTCCCTTTCCATTCTCCGTTGTTTTGAAGAGCGGCAACCAAAATTCCTATATCATTCGCATCGGAAAATAAACCTGCATTTCCGGAAACTCCGCCGTTCATAATCCTTGCCAGCGGATCATGTACAATACCTCTTAGAACCGTTCCGTCCTTTTGCTTTTCCGTAGGAGCTGTTTTGCTTAGTGTTTCACCTTGTGGCTGATAGCAGGTATGCGTCATTCCAAGCACATCGAAGATATTGTTTTTGGCGAAATCACGCAGACTTTTCCCGCTGACCGTTTCGATGATATTCTGGAGTGTAATGTAATTCAGACAGCTGTACTGAAACTTTGTCTGTGGTTCAAAGTCTCTTTTGCAGGTGGAAATGTATTCAATCAGACCAGCCGGATTTGGCGAACCGTATTTTTTTTCCAATTCACTGACCGGTGCATAAGGCGGTAGTCCGGATGTATGAGTGAGCAGATCGACTATACGGATATTCTTTTTCGCCCCCAGACTATCGACCCATCCGTTGAATTTTGGTATATACAGACTAACCCTGTCCTCCAGGCGAATTTGTCCGCGTTCAAGCAATATCATAGCCGATACGGCTGTTGCAATGGGTTTGGTACAAGATGCCAGATCAAAAACCGTATTTACATCCATCGGAATAGTATCCGGATAAACCTGTTTATTGCCGTAAGCCTTCAAATAAGCCATTTTACCATCTTTCACCACAGCGAGCACTGCACCGGGGATTTCTTTGTTGCCAATCGCTTTTAGTATCACAGAGTCTGCATAGATCAGTTTTTTAGAGTCCATGCCAACCTGTTCGGGACTTACCGGTTGTAAGGACTGTGCAGACAAGCTCAACGAGCCCAGCAATAAAACGATAATTATATTCAGTTTCTTCATTTTTGGCGTTTTTTTCGGTGTGCAATATCTTCTGATTAATCAGTGTTCCTTTTTATATTCATCCACTGCTTTTTTAACCGAGCCATGCATCAGCAACAGGGCTTTTGCCTGCGGATAGGGCAATCCGAGTTCTTCCACTATCATGCGGGTGCCGCGGTCAACCAGTTTCTGATTACTGAGTTGCATGTTGACCATTTTATTGCCCTTTACCCGTCCCAGTTTAATCATCACGGAGGTTGTAATCATATTCAATACCATTTTTTGGGCAGTACCCGATTTCATACGTGAACTTCCGGTCACATATTCGGGTCCAACAATGGTTTCGATGGGGATATCGGCTTCGGCAGCCATGGGTGAATCGGGATTGCTGGTGATACAGCCCGTCAGAATTCCGTGTGACCGTGCTTCGCGAAGCGCTCCGATTACATAAGGCGTGGTACCCGATGCAGCTATTCCGATGACAACATCATTTTTATTGACATTATGAATGAGTAATTCCTGCCAGCCTTTCCTGGTATTATCTTCCGCATTTTCCACCGGATTGCGTAATGCAGTGTCGCCGCCGGCAATCAGACCGATGACAAGCGTAGGAGGCATACCAAATGTGGGAGGAACTTCGGATGCATCCAACACTCCCAGTCTTCCGCTTGTGCCCGCTCCCATATAGAAAATTCGTCCGCCCTTTTTCATCCGGGGAATAATAAGTGAAACGAGCTTTTCGATTTGCGGAATTGTGTTTTGTACCGCAATAGCCACTTTCTGGTCTTCGGCATTGATGTCTTCGAGAATTTCACGCACCGATTTCTTTTCTAAATCGCTGTAGAGCGAAGGTTGCTCTGATATTTTTTCGAACATAATGTAAATATATGCCCCCTAACCCCCTGAAGGGGGGATTTTCTTACGTCGTATAGGAGTTGTACGTTTTAGTTAGTGTTTAATATTTTATCAATCCCCTTTTTTGCACAATTTCTACATTATGCACTACCAGTTCCCCCTTTAGAGCCTGTCCCGATTTATCGGGAGGGTTAGGGGGCCGTCATTAAAGTATCACATCTGCCACTCTGTAGTACTCAATCAAACCCTCCATGGGACTTTGAACAATTTTACCCATCTTCAGATGCATATCATTTACAGCTTCTTCCAATACTTCGCGGTAATGAAAGGCTACTGAACCAACAAATCCAACCGGTTTTCCCTCAAAGTCATACTGCATCACATTTCGTTTCAGAAATGATTTGAAGCTGTTTAGTACCAAAGCATGCACTGCCGGATCAGTTAAATTCTCAGAAATAAAGGGTGAAAACGTGGCCAGAAACCGGTTGGGAAATGGCTTACGATATACCCTGTCAATGATATCGCCAACGGTCAGATTGTACTGTTCTAAAAATTTCTCTTTCAATCCGGGCGTAAGCTGGTTTTTCAGCAAATCGCTCACAAAAAGTTTTCCCAGCACCGCTCCGCTGCCTTCGTCGCCCAGAATAAATCCGAGGGGTGAAACATTATCCACAATATTTTTACCATCATAATAACATGAATTGGATCCGGTTCCCAGAATACAGGCGATGCCGGGCTCGTGTCCACACAAACCACGTGCCGCTGCAATCATATCCGATCCTACTTCAATGTTATTTGTTTTCAAATTTCGAAGTATTGCATTTTTTACAATTTCAATTTTATCAAAAGCGCAACCTGCACCGAAAAAATAAATACCTTCATACTCTCTTGTATCCAATTGAGGTAGTAATGTGGTCTCAATTTCGTTACTGATCTCTTCTTCCGATTGGAAAAATGGATTAATACCTTTGGTAAATGCCCGTTTTACCACTTTTCCGTTGTCCACTACGCTCCAATCCACTTTGGTGGAACCGCTGTCTGCTATTAGTATCATAAAAAGCCCCCTTTAATTCCCCCGAAGGGGGAAAATATTTAGTTTTGTTTGTTAATAATTTTTAACCTAATATCTCTATTCTTTCCAAAATAAGGAAAAATGCAATGATGATAATTTTCATGAAGTTTGACCTACCCAATCTCTCCCTCCTTTGGAGGGAGATGGAGGGAGGCCTACAATTTTATATAAATCTTTTTCTTATACAAATAATACCCAAAAATCCAGTTAAAACCAACGAATAAAAGTGCAAAAATCAAAGATGCCGGATAATCACCGAAAATTGGTTGCAGCAAGTCGTTGTAGATATAGCCTTTCAAACTTATAGTTTTTCCTCCTTCATAAGCCATTATATTACCAATGATGATTGAGAGCACAGCGCCTAATACATACATAAACAGCGGATTCACCCCAAAAGTTTCGAA
>CALMZF010000302.1 GCA_937870645.1 uncultured Paludibacter sp.
GGGAGGGAGAGCACTGATTGCAGAGGATTATTACGTTTATTTTTGTTTGAATTATCTTGTTTGTTTTATCTTAAAACTCTATATCTGTTAGAAAAACTAAATTAACCCATCATTCCCCTCCTTGGAGGGGTTAGGGGAGGTCTCTTAGTGTCTATTCTAATAATCTAAACAATCTCATCCAATTCTTTTTTAATCTTTTGTGCCACTAATTCATCATTACTGAACCGAATGACTTTATATCCGATATTATTTAAATCCAAAGTACGTAATTCGTCTTTTTCTTTTTGCCGGAGATGAATTCCACCATCAATTTCAATAACCAGTTTTTTTGACAGACAAGCAAAATCAACTACATATTTATCAATCACATGCTGCCGTCTTATTTTATAACCTGTTTTCTTATTTCTCAGGTAATACCACAAAATAGACTCAGCACATGTAGGTTTAAGCAAGAGTTCTTTCCGGGCATCTTTCAAATGAACATAAACTTGTGGATCGGCTGTATTATATTCTCCTTTTTTGCTTTCCATCTGTTTTTTTTCGTAAGTTTCAGCAGTAAGACCTCCCTCCGGCTCCCTCCAGTGAGGGAGAGAACTGATTGCAGAGGATTATTACATTAATTTTTTTTTGTTTTATATTGATTGCTATATATTAAAACTCTATATCCAGTTGCAAAAACTTAATCAACTAAACATTCCCCTCCCTGGAGAGCCTGTCCCTGCCTGTCCCGATCTATCGGGAAACTTGTTTCGGGAGGTTAGGGGAGGTCTCTTAGGTCTTCACTATCACACACGTAAAGTTATTAAGTTTTTCTCACCTAACAACTTATTCAATCTTTTTTTAATTTTGAGATTCACATTTACCCCGATATATTCTACCCGCAATATGACTAATCTTTACCATCCTTTCTGATTAAATTTATAGAACAGACCCACCACATTACCTGCTTTAGGCCGAATTCGCATAAAAAAACGTGATTGAGGGGGAACTTTTGACGCAGGGCAACTTTTATTACTGGCATTATAAGTAATTTTGTCGTTAAAAATTAGTTATTAGCTTATGCAAATTAAAAATTCTTCTGCTTTTGCAGACACAAAGCCTCACTATGAGTTATTAGATGGGTTGAGAGGAGTAGCTGCCTTGTTGGTTATTTGGTATCATGTTTTTGAGGGATATGCCTTCGCGGGTGGTGGATCAATTGTAACGGCCAATCACGGCTATCTGGCGGTTGATTTTTTCTTTATGCTGTCGGGGTTTGTTATCAGTTATGCTTACGATGACCGATGGGAAAAAACGATGTCTTTGAAAGACTTTTTCAAGCGTCGTCTGATACGTTTACACCCTATGGTTATCATGGGTGCTGTCATAGGTCTTCTCTTCTATTATTTACAGGGAGGTGTGAAATGGGATGGTACTGAAGTGCCGGTCTCATTGGTTATGCTATCATTTCTGTTAGCTATCCTCTTTGTCCCTGTCATTCCCGGTGCATCCTGTGACATTCGCGGAAATGGTGAGATGTTTCCGTTAAATGGTCCGAGCTGGTCATTGTTCTTTGAATACATCGGGAATATACTGTATGCGCTGTTTATACGTCGTTTTTCAAACAAGGTTCTGACTGTATGGACTGTCCTTTTAGGGCTTGGATTGGCATATTTTGCCCTCTTTGATGTTGCAGGTTATGGTTCTATCGGGGTAGGATGGACTCTTGATATGCCGAATTTCATCGGAGGACTTTTACGCATGCTGTTTCCTTTTTCCTTAGGAATGTTATTAGCGCGTAATTTCAAGCCAGTTAAGATTAAGGGTGCATTCTGGATTTGTACAATCATTTTGGTTGTACTCTTTCATGTGCCAAATATTACAGGCAAAAGCGCGATAACTTACAACGGAATATTTGAAATATTAACTATCACCCTTATATTTCCCATACTGATAGGATTGGGTGCTTCCGGAAAAACCACTGACAATTTAACCGCCGGGGTATCTAAATTCCTGGGGAATATATCGTTTCCTGTTTATATTATTCATTATCCATTGATGTATCTGTTCTACTCATGGCTTATTGAAAATAAACTTTACACCTTTGGTGAAACCTGGCAGATTGCCCTGATAGTAATGGCAGGTAGTGTTGTTATAGCCTGGTTGTGCCTGAAGTTTTATGATGAACCCGTAAGAAAATGGTTAACAAAAAAGTTCCTTTCTAAAAAATAATCTTGACAAAAAGCTCCATTGCCCATATGCTGTACATACAATAACAGGAAAGAAGTTTTCAGTAAAAACATGACAGAGAGTCCGAAAAAAAGATGATATGACCTCCCTCCGGCTCCCTCCAGGGAGGGAGAGCACTGATTGCAGAGGATTATTACTTTTATTTCTATTTGTATTGATCTGGCTTGTTATATTAAAACTTCATATCTGTAGCAAAACTTAATCAACTCATCATTCCTCAGTCCTTTCATTCATCCCTATAAACAAAATACCCCGAAAGTTACTGAGAACTTCCGGGGTATTAGTTTGTTTATCCGGCGGGGATTGTATCCGGTAGGGATTAGTCTTATTCAGCCAATATCGTCATTTCGGCGCCGGTAGCAAAATCCTGTCCGCGTTGTTCGCTGAGAGCGGTAAAGCGGATGTAGCGGGCTTTCGCTGGTTTATCGAAGAGAACTTTCTTTTCGGCTTTGCCGTTGTCGAACTTACCGTCGAGGCTCAGTTGTAGGGTGTAGTCTTTCACGTCGCCGTTAGTGCCACTCTGACGCGGCAGCCAGGTGAAACCCTTGATGGTTTTCACATCACCTGCATCGAGGTCCACCCAGTGCGGATGTTTGGCTACGGTAATGGAGTACATGGTATGCCAGATAGTATTCGGATCACCGTCGGTGAGGTTAGTAGCGTCACCTTCACCGGCTTCCTCACTGCTGGTAAAGATCACTTCCGACTGCACACTTTCAATTTTTGGAAAAGTAATGGATGTTTTCAGTTGTGGATTTTCTTTATACCAGGCAGTTACAGTTCCACCATCACGCATGGGAATTGCTTCAGTGTAAATTTTTTCTTTTCCCTTGGTGGCAGTTGTATAACATATCACAGCATTTTTTCTGGCTGATGTCAATTTCACCAAACCGGACTTGCTGCGGGTGATGGCAATCGGCATTTCACCGGCACTGCGTACTGCCGCTGTTTTGGTCAAATCGCTTCCGGCAGGGCGGATAATGAACCCTACCGAATTGTTATCGGCTTTCACTCTGTCGTGTTCCAGTGGACCACCCTGACCGCAACTGTTGCCTCCCAGACCTGTAACACCCATATCCAGGTGCAAATAAGTATCTCCCGGTTTGGGTAACTCATACGGATGCGCAGCTGCAACGAGTTCATTAGCTGTATATTGCAGTGCGGTTACCGATAGGCGGTCAGCAGCCACAAATACAGCTCCGTTACCTGATTTGTCTGTCAGCGCCGCCCAGCGTACATCTTCATGATTGCCGACATTTTGCGGACGGGCAATGGGTGCAAATTCGTCTTTTACGGTGTTTTTATGAATTTCGATAAACTGACTTGATTTTCGGTCGTTATAGTTATCAATCGGGCCACGTCCGTAATAACTAAATTCAGAATAACGTTGTGGAATTTTCATCACATAACCCAACCGTGGAAGCGCCAAAGCCGGCTGATTTGAATTAACATTGGCCTGCAGTTCAATGGAACCATCGGGATAAATGGTAAACAGCTGATTGGTAGTGAATTTGAAATCATTTTCGCCGAATTTTCGATCAGTGAGTTCCAACACGCTATTACGTGTGGCGGTAGTTCCTCCCAGAAGTTGTGCAGCATTGGGTGCCTGTGACACCACAGTGAACGAAGCTACAACTGTGCCATCGGCTTTTTTTACAAAACTATTGCTTATCGCTTTGTGTTTCAGGTTGTGCAGTCCGTTTTCATACCATTTATCCACTGCCCAGTTGTCGTTGTTAGTGTAAGCACGGAAGGCATCCAGTTTAGGTCCGTTTCCGGCGGCTATGATGGTTTGGTTGTCGTAGGTAAGGCTGTAAATGGTTCCGATTGTAGTGTCAAATTCCACCCTGAAATTCTTACCTTTCACGGTTTTTATCGTGGCTGATGTTTCTTCTATTTCCGGTTTTTCAGTTGTAACTGCACTGGCTGCTGTCAGTACAGAAGGAACATTCACAGCTGCTTTCACCGAATATTGTTCATCGGCCTGAACATAACCTTTCCTGTTCCAGGGCATGTCGTTTTTCAGTTCAAACTGAAACTTTACAAAATATTCACTTTCAGGTTTCAATCCGTCAAACTGATAAGGAACTGTGATTTTTTGCCGTGTACGTGGAGCAATTGTCCCTAAAGCAATATTTCCTGCTTTCGTTTCTATTCCATCTTCGTAGAGTGACCACCTGAGATTGTAGGCCGAAAGATCGGTGAAATAGTTTTTGTTAAATACATTAAATGCTCCGGTTTCGGCATTAACCGAGTCAACGGCGATATTCTGATACACTTTCTTTACCTCGTAGTAATGCGGTTTGGGCGATAAATCGGCAGCAACCACTCCCTTGAAAATAAACTGTCCGTCGTTTGGTTTTTCACCAAAATCACCGCCATACGTAAAGAATGGGGTTCCGGTTTTTTTGTCGTAGTATAGCATACTTTGGTCAATCCACTCCCAGATGGCAGCTCCGCAGAAGAAATTGGTCGATTCGATGGCTTTCCAGTAATCCACCAGATTGCCGCAGGCATTGCCCATGGCATGTGCATATTCCGAAACATGGAACGGGTATTTGATATCATATTTTCCTTTCACAGCACCATACATCCAGCCTATGGACGGATACTGGTTGGAACCCATATCCACAATGTCGTTGTTGCGCTCGTATTGTACAGGACGCGAGGGGTCAAACGCCTTGAGTTCGTTGTAGGCAGCTACGAAATTCTTACCGGGACCAGCTTCATTACCCAGTGACCATATAACGATGGATGGATTGTTGACATTGCTGTGAGCCATTTCCAGTACGCGTTCCACGTGAGCTGCCTGCCATTCAGCAGGGTGAGAAAGTGATGCTTCCCCATAATAGTACTGATGCGATTCGATGTTGGCTTCATCTTCCAGGTAGATACCGTATTTATTGCAGAGGTAGTACCAGTATGGATCATCGGGATAATGCGAATTTCGTACATGATTGATATTGGCGCGTTTCATGATCATGATCTCTTCTGTCATTCGTTCGCGACTGATGGCATGACCGGTTTCGGGAGAACTCTCGTGCCGATTAACGCCTTTCAGTTTCACCGGTTTATTGTTTACATAAAAATAACGGCCTGCCAGTCCGAATTCATCGTCTTCAGCTTTAGTGTCTTTGATTTCCACTTTGCGGAAACCAACATATGCAGATACCGTTTCTACTGTACGACCTTTTTTATCCATCAATTCAGCTACCAGCACATAGCGGTTGGGCTCTTCGGCCGACCAGGGTTTGATATCTGTATAATTCAGTACTGATTTTTTTAAATTAATTTGTTCGTTGGGATTAAGGATGGTTTTGGCTTTTTCAGCTCCAACAGGTACTTCAGAACTTTTTACAAAGTAGGTTTCGTCCGAGTAAAGTTTATTGGCAAATAATGAATATCTTATTTTGTAATTCGTTAATGCCGCTTTTTTACTGTTCAAGTTCCGAAGATTGACGGTTACGTCCAGACTTCCTGTACCATTCTGATAATCGGGAATTACCTGCAAGTCACGAATTTGTACCCTGGGAGTAGAGTAGAGGGCTACAGTGCGGAAGATGCCCGGCAGGCGGTACATATCCTGTGCTTCGAGAAACGAGCCGTCGGAATTGCGGTACACTTCAGCAGCCACGGTGTTTTTTCCTTTCACCAGGTATTTTGTGATATTGAAACGGGCAGCATTTCGTGAATTTTTCGAAAATCCCACATACTGACCATTGATCCACAGATAAAAGAATGAATCCACGCCGTCGAAGCTGATAAATACTTCGCGTCCTTTCCAATTTTCCGGAATTTCGAATTCACGGCGGTATGAACCCACTTCATTGCGGTATTCGTAAGTGGTCCAGTCGGCAGGAGGCGTACGCATTACACCACCGCGCCAGTCGCCCGGTTTTACCTGATGTTTGAAAATAACCTGTTGGTTTACATAGATAGGCACACCATATTTCAGATCACCGTTTTTCTGAATGCCCACAATGTTCCAGTTCGAAGGAACGGGAGTATTATCCCATCCGGTTACGTCATATTCGGGTTTGTAGAAATCTTTCGGACGGAGTTCGGGCGTTTTCACCCAATTGAATTTCCAGGTTCCGTTGAGCGATTTCCAATATGCTGAATTTTCGGGGAGTACTTTGCGGGCGCTTTCGGTATCCTGAAAGGAAAAGAACCAGGCTCGCGGTTGTTCTTTGTTGAGTGCAAGTTTTTCGGGCGATTCCCACTCGTTGCCTGCAGGAGCAGGCTCGTCGGCATAGGCAAACCCTTTGAGAGTTGGGCTCATGGCAAAGTTTTGCGCCACGATACAACTTAGCAAAAGTGCTAATTGGATTTTTTTCATGTTTGTGATTGGTTATAGT
Organism: uncultured Paludibacter sp.; assembly: GCA_937870645.1. GTDB lineage: Bacteria > Bacteroidota > Bacteroidia > Bacteroidales > Paludibacteraceae > UPXZ01. The sequence goes on from CALMZF010000302.1 coordinate 6,588, forward strand.
ATGATTTATAGTAGATTTTTTTGACTGCAGGTGATAACTTACTCCTGCAATCCCGCATTCAGGTTTTGTCCACAAAAATACAGATTATTTTTGGTAAAATAAAATGCCTGCGAGAACCGATAACTTTTGACTGTTTATTCTTTTTCTGCCAGATATAAGCTACAAACTCCCAAAAAGAACGTTTTGTATTTCAGACAATTGAAACCATTTTTCTTCAGAATATCGATAAAAACTTTTCCCTGGGGGAATGCACTCATCGAGTTGGTGAGATATGAGTATGCTTTGGGGTCATTGGCAAATGTACGAACAGCAAAAGGTATGAGGGTTTTGGTGTACAAGAGGTATCCCTGTTTGATAACCGGCGTCTGCGGCTCGCTCATTTCAAGAATTACGAATTTGCCGTGTGGTTTAAGCACCCGGTGTATTTCCAGCAAACTCTGATCAAGTTTCTCAAAATTACGGATGCCAAACGAAGTGGTTGCCGCATCGAAACTCTGATCGGCAAAACTCATGCTGCTTACATCTTCCACGCGAAGAGTAACACGGTCGCTCAGTCCGGCCTGAGCAACTTTTTTCTTTCCGATTTCGAGCATCTTTTCCGAAATATCAATCCCGGTTACGTTACGGGGACGAAGATATTCGAATGATTTGATGCATATATCGGCTGTTCCTGCCGCGATATCGAGTATATTTTCAGGATTATAGTCTTTCAGGGTAAGCAGAGCCTTCTTTCTCCATCTCCGCGCAAGTCCCATGCTCATGATGTCGTTGAACTTGTCGTACTGACGGGATATGGTGTTGAACATGCGGTTCAGCTGACGGGTTTTTTCCTCTTCCTGGTTATATGGTTTTACGTTGTTAATATCCATTTCCAATATTTTTTAATAAAATAAGCCTTGCAGGCAAGGCTTAAATCAGTATGGTTAGAATTGTTTCTTCTTTTTGGGATTTTTTGGATTGGATGGAGCAGGAGCAACTTCTTCCGGTTGAATATGATTCTTACTGTCGTAAATCAGCCAAATGGCCCAGACAATAAACGGTATACTCAGTATTTGTCCCATATTCAGTATCATGCCGCTTTCGAATGCTTCCTGATTTAATTTGATGAACTCAAGCAGAAAACGGGTACCAAATACGATTAATAAAAATGCTCCGAGTATCAGTCCTGTTCGTTTGTAGGCTGCTTTTTTCCAGTAGAGCCACCAGGTAACAAGGAAAGTGACCAGGCAATAAAGCATTTCGTATATCTGTGTGGGATGCATCGGTTCGGTTTGACCATCGCGCACAAAAATGAAGCCCCAGGGCAGGGTAGTGGCACTGCCGTAAATCTCCGAATTCATCAGATTGCCCAGTCGGATACAAAAAGCAGTGGCCGCAGCTCCGATTACGAGGCGGTCGAGCCCCCAGACAAATCCGCGGTGAGTTACATTTCTATGATACAAATACATGGCAGCCATAATTCCTATGGCGCCACCGTGACTGGCTAATCCTCCCTGCCAGATGAAGAGCAATTTCCAGGGGTGGCTCAGGTATGGATTACCATACTTAAAGCTTATACCTAAAAACTCCACCGGCTGGGGCAGCAGATGCCATTCATAGAAAAAACAATGTCCCAGTCGGGCTCCTACAATGGTTCCAATGACCACGTAGAAAAACTGTTTATCAATCCAGGCTTCGGGAAGTTTTTCGTTTTTGTACAGTTTCTGAACGATGATGAGTGCCAAAAAAATCCCAATAGCCCACAGAAAACCATACCAGCGAACTGTCAAAGGTCCCAGTGAGAAAAATACAGGATTTACATTCCAGGTTATATAATTCAACAGCATATCTGATGGATTGATTATGAATTAGTTATATGAATCGCTAAGCTCCGTGACAGTTTTTGAATTTTTTGCCACTTCCGCAAGGACATGGTTCATTGCGTCCAACTTTTTTCTCAACATGAATTGGTTCCGGCTTTTGCGGTTCGCGGGTGTCCTGCTTTGTTGGGTCTGATGATGATGAACTTCTGTCGGCATCATCTTTCTGGGTGCGGTATTTGCTGTAATCCTGCCGGCGTTGCTGCTCACCCTGACGAACCTGCTCCGGTTCGCGGATGGGTATCTGACCGCGCATAAGAATGGCAAGTACTTTGCGGTTGATATTGTCAATCATTTCTTTGAAAAGTCCGAATGACTCCAGCTTGTAAATAAGCAGCGGGTCTTTCTGCTCGTAACTCGCATTTTGTACCGACTGACGAAGTTCGTCCAGCTGGCGCAAATGTTCTTTCCATTCATCATCAATTACATAGAGCAAGGTTTGCTTTTCAAAATCCTTGATAATTTCTTTTCCTTCATTTTTGTAAGCTACTTCGAGTTTTGAAGTGATATTGAAAACCCGTTTTCCATCGGTTATCGGTATGAGGATGCTTTCATACTGGTTTCCCTTGTTCTCATAAATATCCTTAATGACCGGATATGCAACGGTTGCCATTTTTTCGGTTTTCCGCTTGAAAGCCTGGCGGGCTGAGTCAACCACTTTTTCAATGAGGTCTTTTTGTTTGATACTTTTCAATTCGTCTTCTTCGATAGGCGAATCCATGGCGTATATTTTCATCAGGTCCATTTCAAATCCTTCGAAATCTTCCGAATTTTTTGCAGTTTCCACAATGGTTTCAGCGCCATCATATATCATGTTCGAAATATCCACACCGATACGTTCGCCCATCAGTGCATGTCGTCTTTTGGCATAAATGACTTCGCGCTGGGAGTTCATCACGTCATCGTATTCGAGCAATCGCTTACGAATACCGAAGTTGTTTTCTTCCACTTTTTTCTGAGCCCGTTCGATGGATTTCGAAATCATGGAGTGTTCGATTACTTCTCCTTCTTCAAATCCCAGACGGTCCATAACACTGGAAATTCGCTCGGAACCGAACAATCGCATCAGATCATCTTCAAGTGAAACGTAGAATACGGAGGAACCGGGATCACCCTGACGACCGGCACGACCACGCAACTGACGGTCAACGCGGCGGCTTTCATGCCTTTCGGTACCAATGATAGCCAAACCACCGGCTTCTTTAACATCAGGTGTCAATTTGATGTCGGTACCACGACCGGCCATATTGGTAGCAATGGTTACGGTGCCTTTTCGACCTGCTTCGG
>CALMZF010000303.1 GCA_937870645.1 uncultured Paludibacter sp.
GGAGGAATGTCCGCTTTGAAGTATGTCCGAGAGTATAACCGTTCGCGACAGATTGTTACGTGTAGATTGCTGATTGAGAAAACTCAGGGCAATGCTGAGCGAATTGAGGTCCGAATTGTAGGTATCGTTGATAATCAGACAACCGTGATCTCCTTCCTTCACTTCCAGACGCATGGCAACCGTTTCGAGCGAGAGCAGCCGCTTCGCAATTTCTGCCGGTTTGTAATTCATATAAAGCAGCGTACATACACATTGTATGGCATTTTCAACGGAAGCATCATCGGTAAATCCGATGTTCAGATCGAATTCCTTCTCCCTGTACCTCAAAGTCAGCGATGTGTTCGCTTCCGTTTTAGTTTTTTTCACTATCCGTACCACGGCATCGGCTTTCTTTCCCCAGGAAAACAGCCTACTCTTCAATCCGGCCTGAGCAATGGATATTTCCACCAGTTTATTGTCTGAATTATAAATCAGGACCTCCGAATGGATGAAAAGTTTAATTTTCTCATCACATTTTTGCTTCAAACCAGTGAAACCTTCCTGATGTGCATCGCCCAGGTTGGTAAATATACCGATGGTGGGACGTATAATGGGTTCCAGTTTTTGCATTTCGCCGGACTGTGAAATTCCGGCTTCGAATATCCCTAACTCCGTGCTTTCGCTCAGTGCCCACACCGAAAGCGGTACTCCTATCTGCGAATTGTAGCTGCGTGGCGACCGCACAATGCGATAATCGGTATGAAGCAACTGATAGAGCCATTCCTTTACCACCGTTTTGCCATTGCTGCCGGTAATCCCTATCACCGGAAGGTTAAAAGCAGCCCGATGAGCAGCTGCAAGTGTTTGCAATGCCTCCAGCGTATCAGTAACCAGTAAGAAAACCGCATCTGTCAGGGTTTCAAAATCTGGATGCAATTCACTCACTACAAAATATCGCAGGTTTTGCCGGTACAGTTCTGCAATGTATCGGTGACCATCGTTCCGGCTTGCTTTCAATGCAAAGAAAAGCGTACCGGATGGGAATGAAAGTGAGCGGCTGTCGGTAAGTAACCAGTGAATATCGGTATCGGGAACTGAATCGGGATGAGCACCCAGCAGTTGGGCTATTATGGGTAGTTTCATAAGTGTGATAATTGAAATGCAAAATTAAAGAAAAAAGTTGACAGATAGGGAACACTATTCTCCTTTATTGTAAGGACTGAGATAGTTCTGAATCTATAAGCCCTTTTTTAATAATTCGAAAAAAAACTCATTAATCACTGATTGTACCAAAAAAAGAGATACAACTTTTTCGAACAATTTTCTGTAGTCTTTTGGCTGTACATTTATTAAACCAAAAAAGACCTGCTCTTACAAGCAAGTCTTTTCTGTTATGTAAAGAAATCCACCTTAATTACAACGGCAGATTGTAGCTGGGTTCTTGCGTGATTTCAGGAACTAACTCAGTATATGTTACCACTCCGTTTTCATCAACTGCCACCACTGCGCGGGCGCATAGTCCTTTGAGCGGTCCATCAGCCTGCAATACTCCGTAGTCGGTTGCAAAGGTGTTGTAACGAAAATCAGATGCTGTTATCACTTTGTCAAGGCCTTCAGCTCCACAGAAACGCGACGCGGCAAAGGGTAGATCTTTTGATACGCAAAGTACCACAGTGTTTTCTTTTTCAGAAACCCATTTGTTGAACTGACGAACCGACATGGCGCATACGCCGGTATCTATGCTCGGGAAGATATTCAGTACCAGTTTTTTTCCTGCGAAATCACTCAGCGTAACTTCACTTAAATCGCCTTTAACCAGTGTAAAATCAGGGGCTTTGGAGCCTACTACAGGCAGTTCTCCGCTTGTTTTCACCGGGTTGCCTTTGAAATTTGTTGTTGCCATTTTTGATATATTAATTTTTAGTAAAAATAAGATTTTGTTAATATGGAATATAACAAGGTGAAGCGAATTTTGTTTATCTTTGCACTAAAGAATTTAACTTAAATTATCCCGAAATATGTCTGTCGCATCTCCGATATCTGTATTTCAGGTATTTAAATTCAGCCGTTGTGAATAAACACTTCACTTATATTCTCCTCATTGCTGCCACAGCGGCACTTTTTTCGTGTAAAGACCGTACCGAATACCGGGTCGGCAGTGATTTCCAACAATACGTGGATGGATTTGAGCAGGAAGCCGCCCTTCGTAACCGCAATTTCAACTTCGAAAGCAGCGGGTTGATCATCGAATTCGGTGATCTTGAAGAGGGAGTAGCCGGCCTGTGTCATTACCAAAAACCCATCCGCATAGAAGTTGACAGAGATTACTGGAACTCGCTGAGCGACGAGGAGGGCACCGAACTGATGCGCGAAGAACTGTTGTTTCACGAACTGGGACACGGAATTCTGAACAGAACCCATACAAATTCTGTTTTAATAAATGACGAATGGAAATCAATTATGTGTGGAGGCGATGAAATTGCGGGTAGAACGTGGAATATCAATTATCGCGGCGAACGCAGGAAATACTACCTCGACGAATTATTCAACGAAAGCACACCCGAACCCGCCTTTGCAACCGAGGGACTGACCGTGGATACCACCGGTTTTGCAACCACTTACACCGACGAATTCAGCAATACAGCTTCCACCAAATGGAAACTGGGTGCTACGAGCAATGGCACAGCCTCCATTGAAAACGGAATGCTGAAATATGTGTCCAACAGTTCGGTTAATCTGATTATTCTCATTGCTGCCGGTATCGATGTACAGTCAGACTTTATATATGAATGTACTCTACAGTACACAGGTTTTGACAATACAGCTAAATACGGACTGGTATTTGGCACTTACACCAACGAGAGCGCAACAGTAACCTCTGATGGAGCATCGCTGGAGTACATACTCATCAACAATGACCGGAAAATGACTATCGGCAACCGTGCCTGGTTCAGTTATTTTACACAGATAACCCGCAATCAGATAGTTCCACAGAGCCGCAACAAGATTAAAGTGGTGAAAAAAGACGACCGTATGTATTTCTTCATTAACGGGGAATATGCCTACCGGTCCGAAATGGTAAACCGTAAAACCGGATATAATTACGGATTTTCGGTGCCACCAAAAAGTACCTTGTTGATAGACGACTTCAGATTAGCGGCAAGTGGAACCACTGCCTCCGCAGCAAAAATAAAGTCAGCTGAAATTGAAAATATGGAGATGAAAGTGGTGGAAGCGAAATTCCCTGTCGGTGAAATTAATAACAGATAAGAAGCAGCAAAAAGATAATTAACTCAGGCCTTAAATAAATTGACATCATGCCAAAATTTGTGATCTATCAGGTAATTCCCCGATTATTCGGCAATTACAACACAACCCGAAAATACAAAGGAACAATACAGGAAAACGGTTGTGGAAAGTTCAGCAGTTTCACGCCCAAAGCATTCGAAGAAATTAAAGCACTGGGAGCCACACATATCTGGTACACAGGCATTATTGAACATGCCACTCAGACCGATTACACCGCATATGGTATCCTCAGGGATCATCCCGGTGTGGTGAAAGGAAAAGCCGGATCGCCTTATGCCATCAAGGATTATTACGATGTTGATCCCGATCTGGCCGACTATGTACCCAACCGGATGGCCGAATTTGAAGACCTCATCCGGCGCACACACGCTGCCGGCCTCAAGGCTATCATCGATTTTGTACCCAATCATACTGCCCGACAATATCACTCCGATGTCAAACCTGCCGGGGTTATCGATCTGGGCGAAACAGACAACAAAAATCAGGCTTTCTCGCCCCAAAACAACTATTATTACATCCCCGATACACCTTTGCAGCCTTCATTCAATGTAGAAGGCTACACCGAATTTCCGGCCAAAGCTACCGGTAACGATCAGTTTACGGCCACACCTTCGGAATTCGACTGGTACGAAACCGTAAAACTGAATTACGGAGTAAATTATACAGAAGGATGGCAAAAACATGTTGATCCCATACCCGATACCTGGTATAAAATGGTTGACATACTCCTCTACTGGGCAGCAAAGGATGTAGATGGATTCCGGGTGGATATGGCCGAAATGGTACCCGTGGAATTCTGGGGATGGGCAATACCACAGGTCAAAAAAAAATATCCCAAAATAATATTTATTGCAGAAGTGTACCAACCGGCCGAATACCGCAATTTTATCTGTAACGGCAAATTCGATTACCTTTACGATAAAGTGGGTTTGTATGATAAATTGCGTGGTATCATGAGCCGTAACGAACCCGCCCGTGACATTACAGCTCAGTGGCAAAGTCTGAACGGAATACAGAACCAAATGCTCAATTTCCTTGAAAACCACGACGAACAACGTATTGCTTCGGGTTTTTTCTGTGGCAGCGGCGTCTATGCCCAGCCAGCCATGATTATCTCCGCCACACTGACCCAATCTCCTGTGATGATTTACATGGGTCAGGAACTCGGCGAACTGGGCATGGATATGGAAGGTTTCAGCGGTGTGGACGGCAAAACATCAATTTTCGACTACTGGGGTGTGGCCTCAATCCAAGCCTGGGCCAACGGTGGAAAATTTGACGGAGCTCACCTTCATCAGGAACAGAAAGAACTGCGTGCTTTCTATCAACAACTGCTAAACCTATGCATGAGCGAAAAAGCAATCACAGACGGAGTGATGTACGATCTGGTGTTTGCTAACTTTGGAAATCCGAATTTTAATACACACGAACAATTTGCCTATTTCAGAAAATATAAAAAAGAATTACTTTTGTGTGTCGTAAATTTTCAGGATAAGAACATCGGGATGGAGATAAATATCCCCACTGAAGCATTCCAGTTCCTGGATCTGGATGAAAATGAATTTTACAGTTCGGTGAATTTGCTCAACCGTGAAGAGGATTTCCCCATTCAGCGCTTGTCGTCCCTCAATCCTTACCGGGTCTTTCTACCGGCATGGAGTGGCAAAATTCTGAAACTGAAACATGAAAAAATAGTTTGACACAGTAGTAAAAAGCAACAAAATATCATAACATTAAAAAAAACAATTATGAGTAAAATTGAAAAAATCGTAGCCCGCGAAGTCCTTGACTCCCGCGGAAATCCTACAGTAGAAGTAGATGTAACCCTTGAATCGGGTGTAGTGGGTCGTGCATCAGTTCCATCAGGAGCCTCCACCGGCGAAAACGAAGCCATTGAACTTCGCGATGGCGACAAACAACGTTTCCTTGGAAAAGGAGTACTGAAAGCTGTAAAAAATGTAAATGAAGTGATTGCTCCTGCCCTTATCGGCGAATGCGCACTGCAACAACGCAAAATAGACAAAGCGATGATCGCTTTGGACGGAACAAAAACAAAATCGAACCTCGGTGCCAACGCCATTCTCGGTGTATCACTGGCTGTCGCAAAAGCTGCTGCCAACTACCTCGACATGCCGCTGTATCGCTACATTGGTGGAACAAACACATTCACACTGCCTGTTCCGATGATGAACATCATCAACGGTGGTTCACACTCCGACGCTCCTATCGCTTTCCAGGAATTCATGATCCGTCCGGTAGGTGCTTGCTGCTTCCGCGAAGGTCTGCGCATGGGTGCTGAAGTTTTCCACTCATTGAAAAAAGTATTGCATGACAAAAACCTGAGCACTGCTGTAGGTGACGAAGGTGGTTTTGCTCCTAATCTGGCCGGTGGTACTGAAGAAGCTCTCGAATCAATCCTCACTGCTATCCGCAATGCAGGTTACGAACCCGGAAAAGATGTAATGATCGGTCTGGACTGCGCTTCCTCAGAATTCTTCAAAGACGGTATCTACGACTATACCAAATTCGAAGGCGCTAACGCTAAAAAACGTACTTCAGCTGAACAGGTGGATTACCTGGCTGAACTCGTTGCCAACTACCCCATCGACTCAATCGAAGACGGTATGGCTGAAGGCGACTGGGACGGATGGAAACTACTCACCGACAAACTGGGCAAGAAAATCCAGCTTGTAGGCGACGACTTGTTTGTAACCAACGTAGAATACCTGAAAAAAGGTATCGACATGGGTTGCGCCAACTCTATCCTTATCAAGGTTAACCAGATTGGTTCACTCACCGAAACACTCGACGCTATCGAAATGGCACACCGTGCTGGTTACACATCAGTAACTTCACACCGTTCGGGTGAAACCGAA
>CALMZF010000304.1 GCA_937870645.1 uncultured Paludibacter sp.
AAATCGTTTTGCAGCCTGATTGTTGTATTCACCCACTGCATGAATATAATCCAGGGTAGTCCCTAAATTAGCTTTGGCCGATGGGCTGGCGGTAAACAGAAATTTGACCTGCTCCTCTTTCCGATAAGCCGAACCTCCGGTAAGGTACGTCAGGTTGGTATAGGGAAAAGTAGTATCGTAGAATGAAGCCGATGAAACATCGAGCGTGTATGGTTTGTAAGCCTCGTCAAACAGGAAATCGGAGCCCTGTGGACGTTTGAAGTACAATTTTGACTGGAGGGGTAACCCAAGATTGCCGCCGTATGAACTGGCTATACTGAAGGATTCCACGGGATTTTGATCCGGAAAAGTGATAGTGGCGGTATCCATGGCAATAGTATCCGCCATGGCCAGCTGCTCCGAGATATGCCACACTTTTATATGTTTGACCGGTTTTGTCGATTTTTGTTTGAGAGATGCTATCGAATCCGTCTGTGAAAAAACATGAATTCCGGCTAAAATCAGACTGAAAATAAGTATGTATCGTTTCATCAATGAGTGGTTTAGCACTAATAATCTGCAAAGATACAAAAATTTGTAACGCTTAAACTGAACGGAAGGGTTATAAAAGGTAAATTTGAAAATTTATAACGAAAATTGAAGTTCGGTTTTTCAACAATTCAATTAGTTTGGGACTTTCAGGCCGGATATTAAATTGCCCTAAACGGGTAAATTAAAATTGCTGTTTAAGAATAAAAAACCATGAATACTATTGTCAATCAAAGAATTGTTTGTATCTTTGCACCCTCATAATAAAAATCATTTATTAACCATTAAAAAGGTAAAAAACAGTATGTTAAATCATTATGAAGCCGTTTTCATTTTAACTCCCGTTTTGTCTGATGTTCAGATGAAGGAAGCGGTAGATAAGTTCAAAGCTGTCATCACAGACAACGGAGGAACTATCACAAATGAAGAAAACTGGGGCATGCGCAAGCTGGCTTACCCAATTCAAAAAAAATCGACAGGATTTTATGCCTTGTTACAATTCGATGTTGAACCGACCGTAATCGCTACCCTCGAAACTCAGTTCCGTCGGGATGAGAGAGTACTTCGTTTCTTAACTTTCCGCCTCGATAAGTATGCTTTCGAGTACGCTGAAAAAAGAAAAAATGTAAAATCACAACCCAAAGAAGTGGTAGAAGAAAAAGCAGCAAAAAAAGAACTTAAAGAAGAAAAGGAGAATTAAAACATGGCAGCACATTCAGGCGAAATCAGATATTTAACTCCACCCACGGTTGACGTTAAAAAGAAAAAATATTGTCGTTTCAAAAAAAGCGGTATCAAGTACATTGATTACAAAGATGCCGAATTCTTGAAAAAATTCCTCAACGAACAGGGAAAAATTCTTCCCCGTCGTATCACCGGCACTTCGTTGAAATATCAACGCAAAGTTGCTCAGGCAGTAAAAAGAGCACGTCATCTGTCGCTGCTTCCTTATGTAACCGATATGATGAAATAATTATTAAAAAGGAGAAAAGATTATGGAAATTATATTAAAAGAAGATGTAATCAACCTGGGTTACAAAGGTGACATTGTTAAGGTTAAAGACGGATACGGACGTAACTACCTGATACCGACAAAAAAAGCCGTTATCGCAAGCGAATCTGCCAAGAAAATGCTGGCAGAAGATAACAGACAACGCGCACATAAATTTGAGCAAATCAAAAACAACGCCGTTGAACTCAGCGAAAAAATTGCAGCACTGGGCACTCTTACAATTGGTGCCAAAACAAGCTCTACGGGTAAAATCTTTGGTGCAGTTGGTCCTATCCAGATTGCCGAAGCCATCGAAAAAGCCGGCCTTATTGTTGACCGGAAAATTATTGCCCTCAAAGATCCAATCAAAGAAATTGGTTCCTATACAGCATCTATAAAACTTCACAAGGAAGTTTCCGCTGAAATCTCATTCGAAGTGGTTTCTGAATAAGTTCCTTTCGATTCAAAATCCCCCGAAAAGCCGATATGCTCATAAAAGTGTATCGGCTTTTTTTACCTCCTTCCATGAAATAAAATTTGTACACTACAATCCCCGAATTTCAACGTTTATTCAACGATTAGAAATCACCAGGAACAACTATTCGAAACAAACTAATCCGGACATAACGGTTTTTTCACCTGCAAAATCGGCCTTTTCACTGAAAATGTGGTAATTCTAAAAAAAGTATTTTTATTTTTGTGAATTACAGACTGTGAACATGAAAAAATCGACTTCGACAATTACCCGTTTCCGGTTTATCGAGACAATCATTTATGCCATTATCTGGTTGACCGTGATATCAATCCCCTTTTTCCATCACAGAAGTAACAACGTAATACTTTGGGACCGGATTTGTGAGGAATGGGTAAAGATGGCTGCCCTGTTTATCATTTTTTTACTCAATGTTACCGTGCTCGTTCCCCGGTTTCTTTTTACCCGAAAATACCGGTATTACATTGCCGGAGTTTTGATAACACTCTGTTTTATAATCCCGGCAGCAGTCTGGTCTGAACTGAAAGTTGACCGCTACTTCAATGCCAATATGCCCCCGATGGAAATTCGCTCGGGACTGCCTATGGAACTGGCACTTCCATGCCGGCACCCGAAGGATACAGATTGAAAAAAACCGATAACGAGCCTACTCCCTTCAGCATTTTTGCCGACTTACTTATTTTTGCTGTTTTACTCACAGGCGCGAGCACCACACTCAAACTCACTTCCAGGTGGATAACGGAAGAAAACATGCGTCGCGAAATTGAAAGAGAACAGCTGAAAACCGAACTTACCCTGCTGAAATATCAGGTAAGTCCCCATTTTCTGATGAATACGCTGAATAATATTCACGCACTAATAGATCTGGATGTTGACCGTGCAAAAGATGCGGTCATAAAACTATCATTGCTGATGCGTTATTTGCTCTACGACTCGGCTCACGGCAAAACCACCCTGCGCAAGGAACTCGAATTCATTGAAAGCTACATTTCAATGATGAAAATAAGGTATCCGAAAAATGTGGTAGTTGAATACATCGTTCCCGCCGAGATTCCCGATATCAGCATTCCACCCATGCTATTCATATCATTTCTGGAAAATGCATTCAAACACGGCATCAGTTACCGGGCCGAATCATACATTCATTTCAAACTGGAGATTACGGCAGGCAACATTATCTGTCAAATCCGCAACAGCAAGCACTCATCGGGAAATGAGCCGGTATTAGAAACCAAAAAATATTCCGGTATTGGGCTGGCCAATATCCGCAAAAATCTTCAATTGCTCTATAGTGAAAGCTACACGCTGAATATCAATGACAGACAGGACGAATTCGAAGTAAATCTAACACTGCCATTACATCGTGAAAATTAAATGTATAGCAATAGATGACGAACCGCTGGCACTCGAACAGATTGGTTCATACGTTCAGAAAACACCATTTCTGGAATTGATTGCCACATGCAAAAATGCGTATGAGGCGTTGGATATTCTGAAGGAAAAGGAGGTTGACCTGATGTTTATCGATATTGACATGCCTGATATCAGCGGGCTCGATCTGGTAAAATCGCTGGTAAAAAAACCACAAATCATATTCACTACAGCATACAGCGAATATGCATTCGAGGGATTTCAGGTGGATGCCATTGATTATTTGCTCAAGCCGATAAATTATGCCGCTTTTCTGAAAGCCGCCAATAAATCGAAAATATGGTTCGAGGTATCATTCCATCGTTTGAAGAATGATTTTATCTTGCGGGCTAATGACTGACGCATCAGCCGGTGTTTGTTGAAGTACCGCCGCAAGTAAAGCCGGAATATGTTTGAAAACTGGTCGACACAATGGGTGACGCAAAGTGGATCAGCATAATAATCGGGTGTGTGAGTGCTTGTTGCTTTTGGTGGTGATTTTCTGTGTTTCGGGTAATCATTCACTTTCATTTTCAACAAGGAAGGATATAGTAAATCGTAGCATTCATTAAATGCCAGATCGGAATTGTCCTTATCGCTAAACATAATATTCCAAAGCGGGTACATCAGCACCTTCCTTATCAGTTGTCTGACAAGATGGCAGTAAATGTGGAAATTATCAAGCTTTTGGCGTAACATGTTTATGAATTAAGAAATTTAATAACTGTTATCATACCACAATAATCGTGCCAATCGCTAAATATCATTAAATATCATTAAATCGATGATTAAATGGCGGGAAACCGGACAGAATAGCAGAAAACGGAAGGAGAATTAGGCAGTGTAGAGACGGAGCGCTGCCAGTGGGTTTGAGATGTTAAGCCAAACTGAGCTTGTTTTAATTAATTATGAATATCCGTTTGGTTAACTAATCTTTTAGAATTAAGACATCAGGGCTACGCACCGAAATATCGATTTTACAATCATCGTGCTACTAACCTGCCTGCAGCAGGTAGGGATATCACAGCTATGCTGCTCCAAATATCTCTGGTTTAGGGGCATTAGCCCTGATGTCTTTGTAGGATATTATTCACAGAATAATCAAAGGAACGTAGCTCTGTCATCTATATTTTTATAATTAACTCAACACACCTCACTCTGATTGTTTTATTAAAAAAAATCATTTCACTGTTC
>CALMZF010000305.1 GCA_937870645.1 uncultured Paludibacter sp.
ATCTGCCGGAATGACAGATTTTATTGCTGCTCTAGCAGACCTAATTCTGCCGGAATTAGTGGGTGGGTATGCTCCGGAATATGTACCGTAAATTCATAGCTTGATGTTTATTGATTAAAACCGGTATCTGATGCCCCACAAATGTCTGAAACTCAAATCACCGGCATCATCTATATTGACATCCATAGCCGGAGCAAACTCCACGAGCAGTGACAATTTTTTAAAGCTTTGCAATGGAAAAACTTCAAGTACCAATGGCACCGTAATTTCATTGAGGTAAATTTCATTGAAAGGCTGACTGTTCAAACCCAGTCCTACGGAAAACCTATGGTACTCATGCGTTTTGAAGTTGTGGAACGCATCCAGTTCGAAACCCAGGTTATGGAAGTTGGAATTTGCAAACGTTTTTAATTCCACACTGAAAGGTTTTTGAGTGTCGGTACTCACGCCGAGCGCGTAAATGGAATAGGAAGTGACCGAAAGTTGAGCTTTAGCTAAAGTTGAAGCTGTAACCAGAAAAGTAATAATCAGTACAAGTACGGGAAACGATTTTTTCATGTGTTTAAATTTATATATCTGCCCCCTAACCCCCTAAAGGGGGAATATTGAGCGTTTATCATTTGTTGTGAGTTTTTTAATCATGCCCGTGTATGTTAAATATAATTAACCTGGGCATGTGTGTTTCATTTTATTCTTCGTTGAATGAGTTAGCAGTAAAGTTTCGAACAAAGTTAAAATAAAAAATCAGAAAAAGCGAGGAGTTGGATTTTTATTTAATATATCCACAGACTGTATGGGATCAGTGCTACGAATGAAGCACCTAAAACCCATAAGGGCAAAGACATATTGATTTCAGCTGACTTTTTGAAAACAATTTTGTCGGGAAGGACTTTTGTAAACAACCAATACACCAGCATTGCCGCTCCCACACCTACGATTGCACCGCCAATAACATCGCCGGGGTAATGAACACCCAGGTAAATGCGCGAATAAGCCACTATGGTTGCCCAAAGAAATATGATAATAGTATATTTTCGGCTTCTGAAAAACAGGGAAGTTAGCATGGCCAGTCCGAAGGAGTTGGCAGCATGAGAGGAAACAAAACCATATTTTCCACCGCGATAACCTTTAAGCAGACAAACCATGTTTTCAAGATCAGGATTGCGTGAAGGACGAAGCCGGTGTACCATTTCTTTAATCAAACCGGACGAAACCTGATCAGCAATGATAATACAGACAATCAAAGCAAGAATAACCAGCCAGGATTGTTTTTTCAATGATTTAATAAGGATAATAATCAGTGCAACATAAAAAGGAATCCAGGTAAGTTTATCGCTGATACCGTACATCAGCCCATCCCAGAAAGCAGGATAGTCGTTGTTCAGTGCCAACAACCACTGTTTGTCAAGCGTGTCGAGTGTTTGAAGGATGTCCATTTTGTTGGCGATTGGTTATTGGTTATTAAGTTATTGGTTATTAAGTTATTGGTAATTAAGTTATTGGTAATTGGCAATTGGCAATTTGAATGTTTCAACAAGCCTGTAGCATTTTTCTACTCCCCCTTGAGGGGGCAGGGGGGCTAAATCCTTTCTATCGCGGTTTCTTCCACCCAGCCTACAGCGCCATTCTCCAGTGTAATTTCAGTCCAGTTGCCCAGTACGCTTTTTACTTTTACCAATGTTCCTTCATGAAGCTGGAAAAGGTCTGTTCCGCTCTGGTCCGGTGAACTTTTGACGGCAACTGCTCCCATCATAATGACCGCTTCGTGGTGATTTTTGATCTGATCTTTGCGAATGCCTGAAAAACTTAACGCTACGACACACAAAATACCGAACAGGACAGATGCAAAAAAAGAATATTTTCTCCGGGTTCTTATTCGGGAAAATGCAAACAGGAAGAATAGTGCCAGCATTAGAATAAAACAGACAACACTAATCACCGCCCACTGGTTGGATGTGTAGGACTTGATAAGTGAGTTGGTCCATTTTCTTACAAAAAAAGTAGGGGAAGTATTTACATTGTCCACAATCTTGCTTTCGGCAATTTGGAGGTTGTAAGATGCATCATCGAAGCCGGGATCAATACGCAGGGCACGTTCGTAATTCAATATGGCGTGACCTATTTCGTTGGCTTTATAATAGCTGTTGGCAAGATTATAATACAATTCGGCTGAAACACCTTTTTTCAGTTCTTCTTCATAAATTCGGGCAGCATCGGTGAATTGGCCCTGCTTATACATTTGATTAGCCAAAGCCACTTTATCAGCAGATTTTTTTTCCTGAGCCACTGTCTGACCGAACATCAGAAAAGTAAGGCAGAATATGATATAAATCCGTTTCATATTATTTTTTCTTAAAATATTCTTCCACTTTACCAATAGCCTCAATGGTTTCTTCGTAGAGATTACCCATTTCCTGCTGGCCCGAATTGGGAGCATAACTGGCATATTCACAGGTATTCAGAATGTTGGTAAATTGATTAGTCAGTTCATTGTCAATACCGCGTTCAGTCATTTCTGCAACGATATTTTCTTTGTTAAGCGCTGCAACCGGAATGGATAGTTTATCGGACAGATAGGTCCAAACCGCCTTCATCACCTCTTCGTAGAATTGGGATTTTTTTCCTTCAGTAAGGAATTTCTGTGCCAGTTTCAACCGTTTCTGAGCCACTTTATTGGCTTTTTTTGTTTTCATCAGGCTGATATCGGCATTTTCTCTGATTTGCTTACGGAAATATATAAACAGAATTCCGGCAACGAGCAATGGAATTAAGAACATCATCCAGAACAGCATGGAGCCGAACAGTGGCGTTTCTTCTGCATGAAGTTTGATTTTTCCGGTATGAATATACCGGATATCTTTGGCCATCTGGGTGACGTCTTCCTTGTTGGTGTAATTACCTACAATCGTATTTTCACCACCGGCACCTTTGGCTACATTGAGCCTGTAAGCGGGAGTTCGCAGTGTTTTGTACGTACGGTCATTCAGATCAAAATAGGATAATTCGGCCGAAGGGATATTAAAGACACCCGCATGCTGGGGTATAAACATGTATTCAATGGTTTTTGTTCCCGATACACCGTTGGCATTGGTACTAAATTTATTATCTGCTTTGGGATCATAGACTTCAAATCCTTCGGGAAATTTTATTTCGGGGTTTTGAAGCAGTTTCATATTTCCTGTACCTGAAATCACCACTTTAATGATTCCGGCATCGTTGGCTTTCAGGTTGGTTTTGCTGATAGATGAGCTGAGGCTGAAATTGCCCACTGCACCGGTAAACGAAGCCGGTTTACCAGCAGGCAGGGCATTGACCGTAATGCGGGCTCCTGGTGCTGTCAGACTTTTCTGTACATTGCTGTATGAATCGAAGAAATCGTCAAAAATACTGCGAACCTGTGCCTTGTTCTGAATTCTTAAAATCGCCGTAAAGTTTGCTTTATCGATGTTAATTTCGCCCGTTCGTTGTGGAAACAGCAACACCTGATATAAGACCACCGTTCCGAAATTTTTACCGTTATAGTTTTCGTATGATAGCTGAGCATTTTTGGGCTGCGCTATTTCCTGTTTGAGAAATCCGTTGAAATCCGGAAATTTCATTTCGGTAAACTGAGCCACGTCGAGCAAAGTGTACAGCTTATAGGTCACCAGAATAGCTTCCTGTTCGTACACATTGGTTTTCGATACACTGGTACGAATAAATATGTTATCGTTCGATATTCGTTGTGTTTCCGCTCCGGTGGCAGGAGAACCTGCCCCACCCTGTCCCTGCGATTGAGTTTTGTCAGCCGGCAATACCTTGATGGTCATTGCATTAGACACATACTTTTCATCATCCACCTCTATAGCTGCACCCGGAATTTTGAATGTGCCGACTTTATTGGGAAGCAACGTAAAGGTATAGGATACATTGACCGAAGAAGTAGCCTTACCGTTTATATTCTGATAACTCGAACTGTGCGATTCGAATGGTCCGGCAAGAATTTCGAAAAACTGAAAATCGGGTGCGCGCAAGTCTTTGGCGGAAGCATTGACCGAATACACTAACTGAAAGGGTGTATCCATATAAACTGTAGCAGGTGCCGAGGCTGTAAAACTGACCTTGTCCTGTGCCGATAGAGCGGTAAGGGTGAGAAGTACAGATGTAAAAAATATCAGTATTCGTTTCATAGGATATGTGTCTGCTTATTGCTCAGTTGTAATTCTTTTAATGGAAATATATAAATCTACTGTTCAATAAATTACCAGTCTTTTTCTGCTTTTTTCCGGCCCTGTATCTGGGCTTTTTTGGCTTTGTCCTGAGTATCTTTTTCGTCCTGTTGCAATGCTTCTAATATCTGTTGAGCATTTTCTTTGGACATCTGAGGCTGCTGAGGTTGTGGTTGTTCCTGTTTTTTATCTTTATCGGGCTCATTTTTGGGTTGCTTCTGCTGCTGGTCGTTGCCCTTGTCCTGCTTATCTTTGTTATCCTTGTTCTCCTGTTGTTGTTTCTTGAGCAGCATCTGAGCGTAAGCAAGATTATAACGTGTGTCGTTGTCTTCCGGTTTATTTTTCAATGCAGTTTTATATGCATCAATAGCCTCCTGTATTTTATTTTCACCTATCAATGTATTGCCGATATTGTGAAATTCCGAAGCGGCTTTTTGTTTGTTATTACCGGCAAAGGGGATTGCCGATTTATATTGCTGGAGTGCTTCACTGTACTTGCCCTGCTTAAAAAGTGCATTTCCCAGGTTGTAGTTGGCTTCAAACGATTTGTTGTTTTTTACCAGTGCCTTACGGTACTCTATTTCAGCTTCGGTATATTTTTTATTGTTGTAATGGCGATTACCTGTGCGCACATCGTTGCTTTCCTTCTGCGGATAACCCACCAATGGCAAGAGCATTGCTACAATCAACAGTATATTTTTCAGTTCTTTCATCTTTTCAAAAAATAAAAATCAACTTATGCTTTAATTTTTCTGAACCTTCACATCAAATAGACGAATGCGGCTCAGCCATTTATTCTTCCGGGAGAATACAAAGAATTCTATCAACATAAGAAATAGTGCAATGAATGCAAATGACTGAAACTGTTCGTTGTATTCCGAAAACACCCTGGCATCCATTTCGTTTTTAGCAAGTGCATCCAGCTGGCGACTTACCGTACGGAGAGCTGCATTACTGTTGTCGGAGCGCACATACACACCTCCACCGGCCTGTGCTATTCCGGAACACATCTGTTCGTTCAGCTTCGAAACGACCACATTTCCATCCTTATCTTTTTTGAAACTTACTGTTTCACCCACAGGAATTGGCGCACCCTCGGGAGTACCCATTCCCACCACAAAGATTTTTATTCCGTTGTCGTTGGCGAGTTTAGCCGCAGCTATAGCATCATCCTCGTGGTTTTCACCGTCGGTAAGTACAATGATGGCGCGGCTGACACCTGATTTCTGGCCAAATGATTTGATGGCAATGTCAATAGCCGATCCGATGGCTGTGCCCTGACGGGGTACCATTTGTGGGTTGATGGATGAAAGAAACATTTTGGCCGATCCGTAATCGGATGTGATAGGCATCTGCACATAGGCATCGCCGGCAAACACGATCATCCCCACCTTATCTTCCTCCATTTTATCTATCAGTTGCGATAGTATCTGCTTTGCTTTTTGAAGCCGGTTGGGCTGAATATCCTGCGCCAGCATGGAATTGGACACGTCCAGGGCAATCATCACTTCTATCCCTTTTTTGCGTACTTTTTCTTCCTTGGTGCCAAACTGAGGTTGTGCAAGTACTACAATAATGAGAATTAGAGCAACAAGTTGCATATAAAATTTCCATCTGGGACGTGCATAGGACACATTGGGCATAAGCGTTGCCAATAAGGCAGCATTTCCCCACAATTTGATATTCTTTTTCCGAAGTACAGCAGCGCGCACAAAAGCAGCTACCGGAATTACTGCCGGTAAAAGTAAAAAAAGATATTCGGGATGTGCAAATCTAAACATTATATGATGTTATAAATCTTTCTTTATGAGCTGTTTAATTCTAATTTAATTACCTATAAATCTATCCGGATTTAGGGTAATGTTTTCATCCAGGTATTACGAATGAGTATTTCGGCAAAAAATAGCAGGAATGCTAAAAGTGCAAAAATGAAATAGGTTTCACTTTTGTTACTGAATTCCTTTACGCTGATTTTTGTTTTTTCCAACTGGTCAATTTCCTGATAAATAGCCCTGAGCTTGTTGTTGTTGGTTGCCCTGAAGTATTTGCCTCCGGTAATATCAGCAATGTCTTTCAGTGTTTTTTCATCAAACTGGGTTTCTTCCTGCTGATAGCGCACTCCGAATGGAGTTTGTATCGGGATATTGATGACCCCGTAAGAGCCCACTCCGATAGCGTACACGCGGATACCGAATGTTTTGGCTATTTCGGCAGACGTGATGGGCGCTATATCACCGCGATTGTTGGAACCATCGGTAAGCAGGATGATTACTTTCGATTTTGCTTTACTGTCCCTGATGCGGCTCACGGCATTGGCCAAACCAAGCCCGATGGCAGTCCCATCTTCAATCAATCCATACCGGATGCCCGAAAACAGATTGATCAGCACACCGTGATCGATGGTGAGCGGACACTGGGTGAAACTTTCTCCGGCAAATACCACCAGGCCGATGTTATCGTTCGGTCGGGACAGAATAAATTCCGATGCTACGGTTTTGGCAGCTTCGAGGCGGCTTGGCCGCAAATCTTCGGCCTGCATGGTACCTGAAATATCCAGTGCCATCATAATATCTATGCCTTCGGTGTTTTCGGTACGCCAGTTGTTGGACGACTGCGGACGTGCAATAGCCAGTATAAGCATGCTAATGGCCAGCAAACGCAGAATGAAGGGTAAATGTCTGAACTTCATGCGCCTGGTCCGTGGCAAATCCTTTAACGTCTGCACGGATGAAATCTGCAGGCTGGCTTCAGACCTGTGTATCTCCCTGATGTACCAAATAATCATTGGCAGTAGTAAAAGGAGCAGAAACAAATATTCGGGATTAAGAAATGTCATCTTCTATTTCGTCAACTGTTGTTATTAACAGGCATTTGTGTTATCTTGTTTCGGGTTCGGCAGTTTTGTCGGCTTTGCTTTCTTCTGACTTTATTTCTTCTACTGTAGTCTGATTTACAAACAGATATGAATTCATCAGACTCAGTTCATTTTCTACGGTTTCAGGATTCCATTTGGCAAATTTTACCAGATCAGCCAGTCGGAGGATTTGTTTCAATCCTTCGAAAGCAGCAGGTTTATCCACTTTCAGGAATTGTGAACTACGCAGTATTTCATCGGAGGTCATTTCCATGCTCGGGATATTAAACACCCTTTCGATATAGGTACGCAGCACGTCTGTCAGTTCGGTATGATATTCTTTTACCCTGCCTTTTTGCCAGATTTTCTCTTCCTTAATTTTATCAAGCCGCCGCAGGGCTTCTATGTTGGCAGGAATAATCTCTTCAGGCGTTTGTGTATGGAATACAGGTTTTTTCATTACAAATTTGCGCACCAAAACAAACAATATCACCGCCAAAGCCAACAAGAGTATTGCCAGCAGCAATTTTTGTAAAAAGTTTTTCCAGTCAAACGGTGGTTTATACACCGGTTTAATATCCGTCAGGCTATTGGCGGCTGTATCTATCACGAATGGCTGTACCACCTTGAGTGAAGTGGAATTGGACCAGGCAGTATCTTTTCCGGTAACAAAAGGGAAAGCCGGCACATAAACCAGCGAATCCTGAAAAGAAGTTAATTTGTAACGGATATTTACCTGAATTTTATCGTTAGAGAGCTTCACCGTATCCATTTTGGCTTGCTCCACGATGTCGAGATTGCCAACAAGGGTATCCGAGAAAATCGGAGCCGTTACTTTCTGGCCGGGTGCCTGAAGAATTTCGAAGGTAAATCCGGTCTGATTGCCAATCCAAAGCTGAGTCGAATCCATTTTCGCTTTGATGATAACCGGCTGTGCCAGCATCACTGAGGCACAAAAAACCATTATAGTCAAGATGAAATAATGAATCTGTTTTCTCATATTTATTTTGGATAATTTAACCGTGTTATTAAGCTCTTAATCTGAAAAGTTTCATCAATGCCCGCACATAATCTTCATTGGTGCTCATAGTAACAGAATCTACCCCCGATTGTTTGAATGTTTTCTGTAATTCCAGTTGGCGTTCGTTCCACTTGTGTTTGTATGAAGTTCGTAAGCGTTTATCGGCGGTATCTATCCATATTCGTTCACCGGTTTCTGCATCTTTCAGTTTGATAAGTCCTACATTGGGGATTTCAGCTTCGCGGATATCATACACCTGCAAGGCAGCTATATCGTGCTTGCGGTTGGCTATCTGCAGAGTGCGATCAAATCCGTGATCCATGAAGTCGGAAATAACAAAAGCCGTAGAGTGTTTTTTGATGGCGTTGGTGAAATACTTCAGTGCACCCCCAATATCGGTCTGCCGGCTCGATGGTTCGAATACCAGTAACTCCCGAATAATGTGCAGCACGTGCTTTTTCCCTTTTTTGGGAGGAATAAATTTCTCTATCTTGTCGGAGAAAAATATCACGCCGACTTTATCGTTGTTTTGAATAGTGGAAAATGCAAGTGTGGCAGCCACTTCGGTGATAATATCCTTTTTCAGCATAAATCCGGTACCAAAATCGCGACTACCCGACACATCCACCAGCAACATTACCGTCAATTCACGTTCTTCTTCAAATACCTTGATGAATGGGTGACCAAAACGGGCAGTAACGTTCCAGTCGATGGAACGCACATCGTCGCCATATTGATATTCACGCACTTCGGCAAAGGTCATACCACGGCCCTTGAAGGCTGTATGATACTGACCCGCAAAAATATTTTGCGAGAGTCCGCGCGTTTTTATCTCTATTTTCCGAACTTTTTTTAGTAATTCGTGGGTTTCCATTTACACAGTTATTTTGCTGCCGGGTTTGTTGGGTTACAACTTATCATAGCCATCAGCAGGTTTTTTAGAGGCTGTATTATTCTGATTTTCAAACAGTCAAATGACATTCGTTAATAAATCAGGGAACCTCTACTGCATTCAGAATATCGGTAATGATTTCTTCCGAGGTCAGGTTGTTGGCTTCAGCTTCATAACTCAGCCCGATACGATGCCTCAATACATCGTAGCATACAGCGCGAACATCTTCGGGAATAACGTATCCGCGGCGTTTGATAAAAGCGTAAGCACGGGCTGCCAGAGCCAGATTAATGGAAGCACGGGGTGATGCGCCAAAGGAAATCATATCTTTCATCGAATCCAGTCCGTATTCTTCGGGGAAACGGGTGGCAAATACAATGTCGATAATATAACGTTCAATTTTTTCGTCGATGTAAACCTGACGAACCACATCGCGGGCTGTTACTATATCCTGTGGCGACAGTACGGGAGCAACACGGGGTTGTTCCTTCGCAATATTCTGACGAATTATTAATTTTTCTTCTTCTTTTTTGGGATAATTAATGACAACTTTCAGCATGAAACGGTCGACTTGCGCTTCGGGCAGCGGATAAGTGCCTTCCTGCTCAATGGGGTTTTGAGTAGCCATTACAAGAAATGGTTCTTCGAGTTTGAAAGTCTTGTCGCCAATAGTAACCTGACGTTCCTGCATGGCTTCAAGCAATGCACTTTGAACTTTGGCCGGAGCACGGTTAATTTCATCAGCCAGTACAAAATTGGCAAATACCGGTCCTTTTCGGATATTAAACGCTTCCTGCTTCTGACTGAAAATCATGGTACCAATGACATCGGCAGGTAATAAATCGGGTGTAAACTGGATACGACTGAAATCCGCCTTAATTAAATCGGCCAATGTTTTGATAGCTAATGTTTTGGCCAAGCCGGGTACACCTTCGAGCAGGATATGACCATCGGCAAGCAATCCAATCAACAACGATTCAATCAGGTGTTTCTGACCTACGATGACCTTGTTCATACCCATCGTAATGGCATCTACAAACGCACTCTGGCGTTCAATTCGTTCGTTAAGTTCCTTAATATCAACCATTTGATCCATATCTAATAAAAATTATATTTTTTTTCGTGAGCAAAGATACTATTTATTAAAATGTTAAATATCTGATTTAATATCTATTAACCTGAATTTAGAGAATGTAAACAATCATACTGGCTGTGAGTTACTTCAGTTGCCTATTTCACTCTTTTTTTGAATGTTTATTTGTATTTTTTACACCAAAAAAGGTCTGTTTGACAGACCTTTTTTTTGATAAACCAAAATAATCATTTCAGATATTGCTCCGATAACTTTAGCGCAAACTGTACACACTCCGGATTGTTCACATCAATCAGTCGTGGATCAACTTTAGGAATTTTGATATCCACTCCCAGTGGCACATTGTTGGGATCCTGAATGATGTCTTTGTTGGCTTCGTAAATATATACCCAAAAATACGGATGTCCCAGGTGTTTTTTTGCAAAAATGCTCAGCATACTGCCTCTTTTCATTGGCTCTGTAGCTATATATTCGGTGAATTGGCGCGGAGCATCAAAAACATTGATTATTGTATCGGGGAGTGCATTAGGAGCAGCCAGCGTATCCGGGATCACAGGCTCAACCGGATTTAAGTTCGTCTGTTCAGCTACTTTGGGCAAAGTTTGAGCAGTTTTATTATTGAGGTTATTAAAAATCCCCGGATAATAAAACCAGGCTGCAACAGCGGCTAATGCCAATAATGCGAGCACTGAGAGTATGTAAATCCAGACCGGACGTTTCTTTATTTCTTCAAAAGGTACAGCGTCAGTCGAATCTTCTATTACAGATTCGGGCACGTATGGTACTGACACAGTATCTGTTGCAGCTTTTTCTGTATCGGAAACAGTTTCAACCACCGATTTTGGTGTTACATCCTGTTTGAGTACTTCACCTTCATCATTCACCGGACTTTCGGGAGCAAAATAAGGGGGTTCGTGATTTACTGATTGTGATATTTCGGGTGAATTTTCAATGATTAAATCAGCCGGCAGAGTTTCTTCGGCAACAATTTCATCCTGCATCAGGTTTTTTGCGTTCGCTTGTTCGGTCTGTGGTTTTATGTCTGCTACCAATTCTGGTTCAGGATGTGTATTGTCCACAGTACTTTTCTTGCCAGGAAAAATTATTTTTCCACCTTCACGAATTATGTCAAAATCATCGGGTCTGGTGTCTTGTTCTCTTTTGGCTTCTATGCTGATTTGTTTGGCTGTTTCTGAAAATCCTATCACTTTTGCATCTTCAATATCAGAAACCGGTTCTTCTTCCCTGTCAATGATTATTGGCATTGTTTCTTCTGCGATCACTTCAGGTTTCTCTGTCAATTCAGGTTGACTGAGTTCCTCTTCCTCTGCTATCACCCGATTATCCAACTCGTCATCGGCAAGTACAATATTTTCTACATCATCCATAACTTCCACAGGTGTTTCTATAAGATTTTCAGCAGGTTCAATCGCTTTTTCTACAGAACTTTTTTCCTTTTTTGCAGTCATTTTATTAGTAGATAATGCTCCGATTTCGTTCAGCAAATTTTTTATTTCCTCGGCTTGCTCTTCGAATACCCGCATGGGCTCAATCACCTGTTTGAAATTGTCGTTTTCGGGTTCGGATTCGATGATGTCTTCGGCTTTATTTCCAATTTCTATAGCTTCGAGATGTGAATAAGGCTCGTTGATAAGTTCTTTCAGTTCATTATCCGGGACAAATGCCACTTTATAAAAACCTTCAATAATTATTTCATTACCGGTATTTACATCAATGCTTTTACGCGGCTCGTTCCATTGAGGTTTGAAGGTGCCAAAACCTGATATTTTCACAGAATCGCCTTCCAACAGTGCATCTTCAATGGTCGAAAGCAGCTGTCTGACAAATTCTTCGGCCGATTTTCTGGTCATATTTCTGTGCACAACCATCAAATCGACTATTTCCTGCATCGAAATTTTTTCCTTGCTCATTTCACTGTTGCGAATTAAGTTTTTCTTTCAGAATATTGCTTTGTTTGAAGCTCACTACCAGTTTTGGTGGTATGAGTGTACGAATTTTCGTAACCGGATGAACGGAAATCCGTTCTTCCTTTTTGCGAACTTCGAGGGTACCAAAACCCTGAAATCCAATAGAATTATCTTCCTTCAGCCGATCAATGCATGTATGACTGAATGCTTCGAGCATATCGTTGATCTCCGACTTTGGTAGATTCATTTTCAACGC
>CALMZF010000306.1 GCA_937870645.1 uncultured Paludibacter sp.
TTGAGGGGTTTCATCCCGTCGATGGAGTCTCCTATTACATTCATCAGCCGGCCTTTTACCTGTTCGCCCACCGGCATAGTGATGGGTCCTCCTTTGGCAACGACGGGCAATCCGCGTCGCAGACCGTCGGTGGAGTCCATGGCTACCGTACGTACCGTATTTTCGCCGATGTGTTGCTGGATTTCAACGACCAGTTCCCGTCCGTCGCCACGATTAATGGTAAGGGCATCGTGTATAGCCGGTAGTTTCAAATCATCTTTCGCCGATAATTCAAATACAACGTCCACCACCGGACCGATTATTTGCGAAATGTAACCTACTAATTCTGACATAATATTTAGGAGTTTTATTTCAATTTTTAGAAAAAGCAAAAGTACAAAAACTTTTATGCATACAAAGCAAGATTCAAGTTGTAAATGCAACTTTAATGATTTTTAATTTATTTGTTTATAAGTATGTTTAGCGAAAAAATCGAGGATAACTTTTTTCGAGCTCGATGGGACGGCTCCAAAAGTTATCACCCGCTTTTTTCGAATATATTCCCAAGTATCGAAACTATCTGATTTGGAGACAAATATCCAAATCTTTTTCTTGGTCTGTTGTTTAATTGTTGTTCCACATATTGGACATAATCATGTGTAACATAGTCAAAGTCAACCTTTTTTGGTATATATTGTCTAACCAGACGATTATAGTTTTCATTGGATCCTCTTTGCCAGCTTGCAAAAGGTTTGGCAAAAAAGAAGTCAATTTTTAGTTCTGTTGCTATCATTTGATGGGAAGAAAATTCCTTTCCATTATCAGATGTAATTGTGTGAAGATATGGTTTCCAATCTTTTAAACAATCAATCGTAGCCACAGCAAGTTGTTCTGCATCTTTGCCTGTCAACTTACAGAGTTTAGCCAAACCTGTTGCTCTGTCATTGATGGTTAATATGGCGTTTTTGTGATTCTTGCCTATAATCAGGTCTATTTCCAAATCACCAAAACGCTCACGCTGTTCAACTTCAGGCGGTCTTAGAGATATATCTGTGCGATTGGGGATTGTTCCCCGCTTGTCGTAAATCACACTTCGCTTTTTGTAGCGACGTCCACGGTTTCTCAGGTCAAGATATAGCGTCCCTTTTTTACGCTTATCTTGCCAAATAAACTGATAAATACGTTCGTGTGATACACAGTTATCTCCATTTGTTTTGGCAACACCTGCAATTTGTTCCGGACTGTATTTGAGACGCAATTTATCTCGTACATAAGCCTCAACCTCAGGTGTGAAGGTTCTCGCTTTAGCTTTGTATGCCTGACGCTTCAGGTATTTACGATGCGCTAAATCATCTTTGTATTCGCCAGATCGGGCATCTGCATTACGGCGGATTTCACGACTCACTACTGATTTATCTTTATTTATTACACGGGCAATCTCACATTGTGGATACCCACTTTGCAACATTGTGCAAATAGTATATCTTTGTTCTCTGGTTAAATGACTCATAAATGTCAACTTTGGTCGGTAGACAATATAGTTCATTTTTTCCATCAGGGCAAGGGGGAGTTATTCCTCCTGGCTCTGAAAAAAAACAAACTTTCCTATTTTGTCTGCAAAGTTGCATTTACTAATTGAATTTTCAAAATCGGAAAAGTTTTATTTTTTGCAATTAAATTACGTCAGTTTGATAAAAATGGATTTTCTTTTATTTTTTCTGAAAGCATTCCTTTGTGTAAATAACCCCTGCATATTCCCTCCGGATTGAGTTTATGTGGCAATAACCTGATATTCGTTAAATTATTGAATTTTTATCAGCAATTGGTGATATGTTGTGGCTGCTTTTATTGTAAATCATTCTGTTGAAATATTCTTTTGTTAAACATTATTTTTTTTGCTACTTTTGAATGTTGTAAAATTAATAGCAAAAACAATTTTATTATTATGACCATTAACGACTTCAATAACGTATTTTTTATAGGAATAGCCGGAGCAGGCATGAGTGCCATTGCACAGTATCTGCAGGGTACAGGAAAAAAAGTGAGTGGCAGTGACCGCTATTTTACACCCGAAGCACCCAATGAGACGCGCGATAAACTGGAGGCGGAAGGAATTCATTGCTTTTTGCAGGACGGAAGCGGAATCACCACCGCGACCGACCTGGTGGTGGTCTCAACGGCCATTGAAGATACGGTTTTTGAAGTCAAAAAAGCCGCGGTATTGAATATCCCCATTTTGAAACGATCACAGGTACTGGCACTGATATCGGAAAGTAAAAAAACAATAGCCGTGGGAGGAACTTCGGGAAAAAGTACCACTTCGGCCATGATTTTTGATATAATGCAGCACGCCGGACTCGAACCGAGCATTATCAGCGGTGCCGGACTGACGAGCATTATTCGTGAGGGAAAAATCGGTAATGCTAAAGTGGGCAAAGGTGATTGGCTGGTGATAGAAGCCGACGAAAGCGATGGCTCTATAGTGCAGTATCATCCCGAAATTGGCTTATTGCTAAACGTGGAAAAGGATCATCAGGAAATTGATGAATTGATGCAGATTTTCAGCACTTTTCGCGACAATACAAAAGACATTTTTATCACCAACAGGTCGAATAGTTTGGCAGCCGGCATCAGCAGGGATGTAAAAAATGATTTTTCGGTCGATGAAAACAGTACTGCCGGATTTCAGGCCCTGAATTTTTCGCAACATGGTTTTGAGATTTCATTTACCGTTAACGATGTGCCGGTAAAATTGAACACTGTAGGTAAGCATAATATGGAAAATGCACTGGCTGCTATTGCCGTAGCGAGTCGGGTGGGAGTGAGCCTGCAGACCGCAGCCGAAGCGCTGGCTAAATACGAAGGTATTTACCGGCGACATCAGATTATCGGGGAGAAAGACGGAGTGGTTGTTGTTGACGATTATGCCCACAATCCGGCTAAATGTGCTGCTTCCATTGCAGCCTGTCA
>CALMZF010000307.1 GCA_937870645.1 uncultured Paludibacter sp.
ATGTAGCTTTTTGTAAAAAGCTCGAGCAGTTCATCACTCATTTCCAGCTTTTTACGATTTTGATACAACTTTTCCTTTTCCAAATAATAACAATAGCTGCAATTCAGGTTACAGATGGAACCTGCGGGCTTAGCCATCACATAGGTAGGCAGTGTAAGCGGATTGAATGAAATGGTCTTCGACATAGTTTATCGATTTGGAAATATGAAGAGTAAAGGTAAGCCATTTTTTAGAATCAAGAGAGCAAGAATCAAGAAAATCAGATGAAACCTGCGTTTTTTCATCTGATTTTCAAGTCCCGTATTAACGGGCAAGTATCAAAGAAATCCGTTTAATTGACTTTGATCCATTGCTGGGAACGGCCAATAATTCCTCTTTTGTCGAGCGAGCCACGCACTTTGAGATTACCGGTTTTGGCATTGTAACTGATATTGCACTGATACACTTTGCCGTCTTTGGGGTCCAGAATGGTGCCTCCGGTCAGACTGCCGTCTTTTTCAACCATATTATTTACAATCACCATTCCCATGACCGGTTTATCTTTATTTGCACCGTCGCATTCGGTACATAACTTTTGGGGATCCTTGAATAATTTTTCGATTTTTCCGTAATATTTCCCGTTGGTAGCTTTATAAATATGTACAATGGATTTTTCACTTCCATCCTTATCGTCGATGGTTTTCCATTTTCCGGTAATTTTATCTGTCTGTGCAAATGCCACAGCTCCTGCAAAGGCAAGTAAAACGAATGAGATGAACAGTTTTTTCATTTTTTATATCGTTAATGTTAGTACTAAAAAAATTATAGCTGCAAAGATAGACCATATTTGCACATTTCAACTCCGTTTGTGCAGAAAATAAGATTTTTTAGGAATTACATTGAAAAACAACTTACAAAAGTTGAGTGGGAATGGCACGTGTGATTTTGATAAGGTCGAAGGGATCGATTTTGATTTGTAATCCGCGCTGGCCGGCACTGACGAAAATATGTGAGAATAAAGTACAGCTGGAGTGAATGTATGTGGGAAAATTTTTTTTCATTCCCATTGGGGAACAGGCCCCCCGGATATATCCTGTAACGGGTAGTAAATCCTTCATCGGAATAAGATCACAGTTTTTATTACCCGAAACGACGGCGGCCTTTTTCAGATCGAGTTCTTCGTCAGCCGGAATGACGCAGACAAAGTAGCCGGTTTTATTGCCCTGCAACACCAGTGTTTTGAAAATCTGCTGCGGATTTTCATTCAGTTGATCTGCTATGTGCACCGCCGACAGATCATTTTCATCCACTTCGTAAGCAATGAGTTGGTAAGCTATTGCTGCTTTATCCAGAAGTCGGGCTACGTTGGTTTTCTGAATTTTATTCATTTAATTTTCCTCCTGAAATAAAAACACAAAAAGGCTGATTGTAAATAAAATCAGCCTCTTTGTTATTGTTCGTTATCTTTTTTTGAATTCTAAATCAAATTACATTTAACATTTCCTTCCATTCCTCTTCTCTGAATCCTACAAGCACCTGGTCGCCGTTTACCAAAACCGGTCTTTTCACCAGCAAGCCATCGGATGCCAGCAGTTGAAGCAGTTCATCCTGAGGCAGTTTTTTTACTTTTTCTTTCATATTCAGTTGTTTGTAAAGTAATCCACTGGTATTGAAGAATTTTGCAACAGGTAATCCGGACTTATCAAGCCACAACCGGAGTTCCTCATAGCTTGGATTTTCCTCCTTTATCGGGCGGTAAGCATATTCTATTTTATGATCCTTCAGCCATTTTTCGGCTTTGCGGCAGGTGCCACAGGCAGGGTAACACAACACTGTAATCATATTTGCAGATTGATTTTTATTTGAAAAATGCTTTGAAAATATCGTTACCGTTGGCATAAATGAGTAGCAGCAGCAACAGAACCATGCCTACTGTCTGTGCGTATTCCAGAAATTTATCACTGGGTTTGCGTCCGGTTATCATTTCATACACCAGAAACAATACATACCCACCGTCGAGCCCCGGAATGGGCAAAAAATTCATAAATGCAAGTATTACCGACAGAAATGCGGTCATCAACCAGAACGACTGCCAGTCCCACGTACCCGGGAAGAGCTGTCCGATAGAACCGAAACCGCCGAGCGACTTGGCTCCTTCTTTGGTAAATACCAGTTTGAATTGCTTGATATAGCTCGATAGCGTTTCTACTCCCATGTTTATTCCGGCCGGTATTGACTGGAAAAAGCCGTATTCCTGTTTTTCGGATTGAATGTAACTGGAGGGTGGTTTCATGTACACACCCAGTTTACCGTCTTCGTTAATCTGCACTTCGGTATTTTCGGTAATGCCGTTGCGCACATAAGTTACCGTGATCAGGGAATTTTTGGAGGCACTCAGTTCGGCCGATATATCCTGAAAAATATTCATTTCCTTGCCGTTAACGGCAATTATACTATCACCCGCGATTAACTTTGCCTTTTCTGCAGGCGATCCGTGTGAAACTTCGCCCACCACAAACGGGTAACGAATATCAATCAGATTAGATTCTCCGGCAGCCAGAATTTTCTGAGTCAGGCTTTCAGGAATATTGATTCGTACTATTTGATTTTTACGCTCTACGGTGACGGTTTTGGCATCATCGATAAGTATTTTTTCTACGGCATCGGCGCGCGTGTCTACTTTTTCACCGTCGATAGTCAGAATTTTATCACCATTCTGAAAGCCGATATCCGTCATTGTTTTGGAAAAACTCAATCCGTATTTTGCATTTTCGAGCGGAATATATTCTTTTCCCCAGGTAAATAATACGGCCGAATAAATCACCAGCGCCAGAATAAAATTGACGAGTACACCTCCGATAATTATAGGCAGCCGCTGCCATACCGAACGCGAGCGGTATTCCCACAGTTTGGCCGGTTGAGCCATTTGGGTTTTGTCCATCGACTCGTCGATCATGCCTGAAATTTTGCAATAGCCTCCGAGTGGCACCCACCCAATTCCCCATTCGGTAGATTCGGGATAACGGCGCCAGTCACCCTGCGACATTTCGCTGAGCGGAACGGGTTCCATTACCGGATTTTTTCCGTCCATCATGGGCTGTCCGTTGCTGTCCAGCTTCATCCGTTCATTGGCGGGTACATTGGCTGCAAAAAATTTCACATTCCATTTGCCATTTATTTTTTTTGCTCTTACCAATGAAAATTTCGGATTGAAAAACATGTAAAATTTTTCTACCCTGACTTTGAATAAGCGGGAAAAAGCAAAATGTCCAAACTCATGCAATACAACCAGTATTGATAAACTCAAAATCAATTGTAATGCTCTGATCAAAAATGTTTCCATAAATTCGTTTTACTTATTTTTTCGTTTTAAATATCAGTGATGATGTTTCAGAACTGCCTGTTTATTTCTTTCAACGTTAATTCACGTACCTGTGCATCGGTCATCACATAGTCTTCATAATTGGGTTTATGTATAAATGTAGCCTTCTGCATCACCGTTTCAATGATGTCGCTCATCTGCAGAAAGCCGGTTTTATCTTTCAGGAATGCCGCCACTACTATTTCGTTGGCAGCATTAATGATACAAGGCATATTGCCGCCTTTTTCCATGGCCCGGTAAGCCAGTGCGAGGTTTCGGAAGCGCCCGGTATCGGGTTTTTCAAAAGTCAGTTCGTTGTACCGCCCGAAATCCAGTCTTGGAAAATCTGTTTTAATCCTGTCGGGATAAGTGAATGCATATTGTATAGGCAACTTCATATCGGGCAATCCAAGTTGTGCTTTCACCGAACCATCGGTAAACTGCACCATCGAGTGGATGATAGATTGTGGATGCACCACCACCTCAATCTGATCGGGTGTAAGTCCAAAGAGCCAACGGGCTTCGATAACTTCGAAACCTTTATTCATCATACTTGCCGAGTCGATGGTTATTTTGGCACCCATATCCCAGTTGGGATGTTTGAGAGCTTGTGCCGAAGTGACTGTTTTAAGCTCTTCAATTGTTTTGGCACGAAATGGTCCGCCTGAAGCTGTAAGAATTATTTTTTCTATCGGATTGTTACCTTCGCCCGCTAAACACTGAAAGATGGCTGAATGTTCAGAGTCCACGGGTAAAATAGCCGTTTTGTGCTTCAGAGCCAACTCGCCGATAATTTCACCGGCTACCACCAGCGTTTCCTTGTTGGCCAGAGCAATTGTTTTATTCGCCCGGATAGCCTGAATGGTGGGTTTTAGTCCGGCATAACCTACCATGGCGGTAAGCACCAGGTCAATAGGTTCCATTTCCACAAGCTGTGCGATGGCGTCCATTCCCGCAAACACTTTGATCGGTTGATCGGCCAGTGCCTGTTTGAGCTGCAAGTAAAGCTTTTCATTGGCTATTGCCACCACATCGGGCTGAAACTCACAAGCCTGCTCAATGAGTAAATCCAGGTTGTTATTAGCCGTAAGTGCAAATACCTCAAACTTATCGGGATTAGCCCTGATCACGTCCAGTGCCTGCCTTCCGATAGAACCCGTGGAGCCCAGAATAGCAATATTTTTTTTCTTGTCTGACATATTTGTACTTTTCATATTTTCAACACATTAAAACACAATCACATCCTGAGGATTGACCGGTTTTCCCTGTTTCCAGATTTCGAAATAAAAATGTTTTCGCCCGCCTGAATTTTGATCATCACCCGTTATGGCTATACTTTCACCGGCTTTTACATGTTCACCGGCACCTTTGAGTAACCGGGTATTATTTTTATAAATGGAAATGTAATCATTTTCGTGCTGCACCTGTATCACCCACCCATAATCAAATGTAAATGCAGCATAAACTACCGTACCTTCAAGTACACTCATCACATTTTCCTGCGATGATGTAATGAGCGAAATGCCGAAATTTCCCTCCTGAGGTTCGTAGGTAGAAGCTATCACACCGCGTACCGGCCGAAAGAAAACATACATTTTCTCACTGGATGCCGAACTGATGGAGCTGATGTTGTACTTCTGACTTTCCTCATAGTCCCTTATAAAATCGTTTTCCCGTTTTGACTTTTGAAGCAGCACGGTTGCACGTTCTTTGAGCATGACCGAATCGAGCGATTTTATGGTATCGTTTTGCGGTTTTTCGTTGATGATATCCTTGAGTACACTCAGGTATGCCTGTTGCAGTTCCAGTTGGTGTGTAAGCGAATCAGTCGTCATCGATTGCTGCACGATAGCTATACGGTTGCCCGACTCTCCATAACCGGGCAGATAATGCCGTAAAGGCGTAACAAAAATCAGAAACGTGAGCAGAATAAAAGTTGTGAGAAAAAATGCAGAGGCAAAAAGAAGTACGCTGAACCGCGACAATCGGGTGTGCCAGTTTTCTTCCAGTGTATTTTCATTGAGAATGGAAACACGGTACTTGAATCGCATCAGCTGCATGAAATCTGACAGGATATGTTTGAGCTCTTTCTTCACACTTATTGTATCTGTAAAAAGGATTGCAAATGTAGCTCTTTTTATGAAAACGAGCAAAATATAACCCTTTAAGTATCATTTTAATAGTTAATAATTCCAAACAACATACCGGTCAAAATCATTGAATTTCAAACATTTATAGCTGCTGTACAAGGAAAGCACTTCATACTTTCAGACCCAATCGGGTCTTACCGGCCGTAAAAATTCTTACTTTTGTAAAACAAAAAAAACAGTCATGAAACACCCATGACTAAACGATAATTTAGCCAAACAAAGGATTGATTAAACCAAATACTATTCGCACAAATCTGGTATAACACTCAAAATCCCCCCCTTTAGGGGGTTAGGGGGCAGATATAAAAATTATACAGTCATGAAAAAGATAGGATTACTCACCGATACCCACGGGCTTCTGGACGAACGGATTTATAAATATTTCGATGAAGTGGATGAAATCTGGCATGCAGGCGACTGGGGTTCGATGGAGGTGGTAAACAAACTTCAGACTTTCAAGCCAGTACGCGGAGTATGGGGGAATATTGACGGACAGGATATCCGGATGGTTTTTCCAAAACATAACCGGTTTCGTTGCGAAGAAGTGGATGTATGGCTCACCCACATAGGCGGATATCCGGGCAAATACGATGCCGGTGTATTATCCGAAATCAGCAAAAATCCTCCCAAACTCTTTGTATGCGGACATTCACACATTCTGAAAGTGGTGTACGATCCAAAGCTGGAATTGCTTCACATCAATCCCGGATCAGCCGGGAAATACGGTTTTCACAAGGTTCAAACGCTCATCCGCCTGGTGATTGACGGAAATAAAATCAAAGACCTGGAAGTGATAGAGCTTAAACCAAAGGCCCCCCAACCCCCTAAAGAGTGAGCTTCAGAAAATATACTGAGAATTTTTTATTAATATCAACAAGTTTTTTTATAACTATTGCAAGCTGCATCTTTCTTTAAGCATTCCTTTATACGCCGACAATATATTACAAGGAGTAATTACATTGAATTACAATGTCTTACATTAACTTAGCAAATTAATAAAGTGCGGTTTTTTTACCGCACTCCGTGCATCAGTTTTTGCAGTGTTTTGGAGAGTGCAAAAAGGATAAGCGACGCAATAGCCGACATGACCACAAACACCATAAAGAAATCGTAGAGATCGGTAATCTGGAAGGTGAGGAAAGTTTTAGGCTTTCCTGCTTCGGGATAAAGTCCACTGAGCACACCGGCAAATTTATTGGCAGTAGCCATCGAAAGATACCACACACCCATCATCAGTGATGCAAATCGTACGGGCGACAGTTTATTCACCATCGAAAGTCCGATGGGCGACAGCGCCAGTTCACCCATGGAATGAATGAAATAAAGACCTGTGAGCCACAGCATACTTACTTTGGCACCCGGAGCAGCTCCTTTGACCCCAAAAGCGATAAGTAAATACCCCAGAGAAAGTAAAAACAGCCCGATAGCCTGCTTGGTTGGCGATGCCGGTTCCATGTTTTTGCGGCCTAACCGCAACCACATCATGGAGAAAAGCGGAGCAAATGCAACTACAAAGATTGGATTAAAAGACTGAAACCAGCTGGCTGGCATTTC
Source organism: uncultured Paludibacter sp. (assembly GCA_937870645.1). Taxonomy (GTDB): domain Bacteria; phylum Bacteroidota; class Bacteroidia; order Bacteroidales; family Paludibacteraceae; genus UPXZ01. The sequence continues at coordinate 7,045 of CALMZF010000307.1, forward strand.
CCAGCCGAGTATACTTCTGTCGGTTTGCTCATCGGCAAAATAGGTAAGTGATGCACCGGCCTGCTCAAAGGCCGACCAGAAGAAGATGACAAAAAATGCAATGATAAATATAACCCAAATACGCTGCTTTTCGATTTTCGAAAGCGAACTATCGGTGATTACGTAAGCCGGCACTACAATACAAGCTGTATATATCACGGCCCCAATCACGTCATTGTCAAAGAAATGCATGATCACTGCAAATAAGCCAACCGCCACTGCACCCAACACCAGCAATCTGTTTGTATTTATTTTCACTTTCGGAAGTCCTTCGGCTGTATCTTTCGCCTTATTGATTTTATGAGGAGCATAAATCCCGATAGCATTTCCGTCCGGTCCTATCAGGTATTTATTTTTCTGTGTTACATAGAGTATAAGGCTTAATCCCATCATGATCGCAGCGGCCATAAATCCCCACTTGAAATCGGCAGGATCGCCCGTATCACCCAGATAACCGCACAAGAGCGGAGCCATAAATGCACCCACATTGACCCCCATGTAAAAAATAGTATAGGCAGAATCGAGCCGTTTGTCGCCCCGTTCGTACAGCTGACCTACAATGGTGGAAATATTGGGCTTGAAAAATCCGTTACCGAAAATAAGTCCGGCAAGTCCACCGTACATGAGCCACTTTGCCAGTTCGGTACTTTGATAATTCAATGCACTGAAAAACATCAATAACTGACCCAACACCATCAGCACTGCACCCCAGAAAATGGATCGGCGCATACCCAGGTAACGGTCGGCCACATAGCCGCCAACGAGCGGAGTGAGGTAAACCAGCCCGGTATAATTACCATAAATTGCTGAGGCAAATTCCTTGTCCATCAGCAGGGCTTTGATTAAATACAACACAAAAATGGCACGCATTCCATAATAGCTGAAACGCTCCGACATACCGGTTGCAAAAACGAAATAAAGCCCCTTAGGGTGTGATTGTTTGATATTTTCTGCCATGATTTTATTTTTGATTTTTACAAAAAAAAGAACGCCTTGGTTGTTGCGTTCATTTTTCGGATTTTAAAAGTGGTGCAAATGTACATAATTTATTTTAAAGATAGAATTATCGCTGTCAGTAAGCTGCATTTCTTTATCTCCTTTTATCCAGTTCGATTGTTACGCTCTCCACACTCCCCCCCAGGGGTGGATTGAGTTTGGAAAGCTGAACCTTAAGTGTCTTTATTGGGGTAAATGTGTCGAATACAGCGTCCAATATCCGTTGTCCGGCGTGTTCTATCAGATTGGAAGGGATTTCCATTTCCCGTCTCACCACATCATACACCTGTTGATAGTTCAACGTATCTTCCAGATTATC
>CALMZF010000308.1 GCA_937870645.1 uncultured Paludibacter sp.
TAGTAAAAGGCAGCAGGTTGTTTGGATTTTCGAGCAAAACGATGGATTTTCGGGCAGCTTCGAGCGCCAGCCGCCGGTGCTCCTCATTGTCAACCACTTTCAATGGAATTTTGGAAAAAGGCACCTCATCATCCGGATCAAACTGTCCGAGTTTCATGCGGGCAAGCACCAGTCTTTTTACCGAAGTATCTATTTCATTCTCACTAACAAGACCTTTTTTCACCGCATTCACCAGGGAATTAGCATAGGTTATACCGCAATTGAGGTCTGTACCAGCTTTTACAGCCATGGCAGCAGCCTCTTCGGGCGAATTGGTTATGTGATGCGCTTTGGGATCGTAAAAGTCCATAATTGCCCAGCAGTCGGACACGATGTATCCCTTAAAATTCCAGTTGTTACGCAGTACATTTTCAAGAAACTGATTGCCGCAACAGGGAATTCCCTTAAAACGCTGATAGGCACACATCACCGAATAGACACCGGCTTCGGTTACCGTACGTTTGAAATGGGGAAAATATGTTTCAGCCAGGGCGAAATCATTTGGCCAGACATCAAAGGAATGACGGGTGGCTTCAGGCCCGCTGTGAACAGCAAAATGCTTGGCAGTAGCCACAAGTTTGAGATATTTTGGATCATTACCCTGCAACCCTTTGATAAACGGAATAGCCATTCCGGCAGTGAGAAAAGGATCTTCACCGTAAGTTTCCATGCCTCTGCCCCAACGCGGATCGCGAAAGATATTAATATTGGGTGTCCAGAAAGTCAATCCCTGATAAATTCCCCGTTTGTCCCGCCTCGTGTAATCGTTGTATTTAGCCCGTGCTTCGTCAGAAATGGCATCTGCTATATTGAACATCATTGTATCGTCCCACATGGCAGCCATCCCGATAGCCTGAGGAAAAACCGTAGCCAAACCCGAACGTGCCACGCCGTGCAGACATTCGTTCCACCAGTTGTAGGCGGGAATGCCCAACCGGTTGATTTCCGGAGAATCATAGCGCATCAGCTGCACTTTTTCTTCCAGCGTAAGTTTCGAAACCAAATCGTTGGTGCGTTCTTCAAAACTCAGGGATGTATTCTTATAGGGTTCTGTCCCCTTTACAGAAGTGAAAGCAAGTGACATACTAATTACCAAGAGATTAAAATATCTTTTTTTCATTTCTAATCAGTTTGTAAGATTAATTCTACCAGTTATCCGTTCTGAAAGTCGATACCTGCAATCTTTCCTTATTGAATAAATTGGGATGAAATAATCACCGTACTGCTGTTCCTTCGATGGTTTTAATCGTTCCGTCAGCGTTGTATTCCATTTCCACCACTTTCAGGCTGCGGAGCCAGGTTTTTCCGCCCGAGGGTACACAATCATGATGAAAAAGATACCATTTTCCATCAAATTCCGTAATACAATGATGTGTGGTCCAACCCACAACCGGTGTAAGAATTACTCCCCGATAGGTAAAGGGTCCATACAGATTATCACTTGTAGCATAATTCAGCAAGTGAGTATTGCCCGTTGAGTAAGAAAAATAATATTTCCCGTTGTATTTATGCATCCACGATGCTTCGAAAAATCGTCGGTCGTGGTCACCGGCAAGGAGTGGTTTTCCGTTTTCGTCCAAAATAACGAGGTCACGGGGTTCTTCCGCAAAGTCAAGCATATCGTCGCTCAGTTTCACTATTTTAGCACAAAGAGCCGGCTCATTATTAGCCGGTTCGTGACCGCATTCTATGGCTTTGTTGTTGCGGTAGCGTTGAAGCTGACCGCCCCAAAGACCTCCAAAACACATAAAGTGGCTGCCATCATCTTCTCTGAAAACGCAGGGATCGATGGAATAGCTGCCTTTTATCGGGTTGTCGAGTGCGGTGAAAGGACCTTCAGGCCTGTCACTGATGGCAATACCGATATGAAATACGTCGTTTTTGTCTTTCAACGAAAAATAAATGTAGTATTTTCCATCCTTGTAAGCTGCATCGGAGTCCCACAATTGGCGACCAGCCCAGGGAATGCTTTTCACATCGAGTACTACGCCGTGATCGGTAACTTCACCATCGATACTTTCCATCGAAAAGACGTGGTAATCGCGCATATCGAAATGATCGCCGTTGTCGTTTTCAGGTATGCCGGATTCTACATCGTGTGATGGATAAATAAAGATTTTGCCATTGAAAATATGCACTGCCGGATCGGCAGTGTAAAGATTTGGTACGAGATATCTTGGTGTTTTCATAAGTAAAAAGTTTAACCTCCAGCCCCCTAAATCCCCCGAAGGGGGACTTAAAGTATGCTTACAGGCAAATATTTTGTTTTATAAAGGTATTATTAATATGTGTGTTTTTTTAAAATTTTTTGTATATATCCACTAAACTGAACCCAAGTCTGTGCTGTTTTTTCCTTAATACTTGTTAATATAAATTGAACGTGAATGGAATGTTTCTATCGGAAAATCAGTCTTTAAGCTTCCCTTTGGGGGAGGTTTGTTGAGGCTGGTTTAATTTGCCTGCCATCTGAATAATTGTTTCCACTATTGGTTTTGGCCGGAGATTACGGTCGAAAAGGAGTGGATAATCTGTGCGTCCGAATATGGGCCAATAATTTCGCCAGGATTGTGCATCTCCTACTCCCCAGAGCGTTACACGACTTATTTTATCGCTGTGTTTTAAAAATAATCTGAAAAATGAAGCATACCGCTCATTTAATTTCGTTGCCATGCTATCAGGCAATCCGTCAGGGTAAGGGTTCATTTTTTTATCAAATTCGAATTTTTTACCCACATCAGCACCCCGGTATCTGTCGGGCGATGGAAGAACGGTAATATCCATTTCGGTAATCATCACTTTAGCGCCGGTAGAGGCAAATGCCAGAATACTTTTTTCGTAGGCATCGCAGGTCGGAAAGTCCATGGTCATATGTCCCTGCATTCCAATGCCATCGACTTTTATGCCTTGCTGTTTCAGTTTGTTGACCATTTTCACCACCGCATCGCGCCGTCCGGGATGTGCCATGGAATAATCGTTGTAATACAGTTCGGCATCGGGATCGGCATCACGGGCATATTCGAAAGCAAGTTTGATATAATCTTCACCCAAAATCTGGTAAAATTTGCTGTTGCGCCAGGAGCCATCATCTTCTATGGCCTCATTTACCACATCCCAGCCTTTTACACGTCCCTTGTAGCGACCCACGAGTGTGGAAATGTGCTTAATCATCCGCTGTTTGAGTACTTCCGGGCTGACATCTTTTCCATTAGCATCTGTGAAAAACCACTTTGGAGCCTGTGAGTGCCAGATGAGCACATGTCCGGTAGCGTAAAGATTGTTCTTTTCGGCAAAATCCACAAATTTGTCAGCCAGCGTGAAGTCAAATTTGTCTTCTTCGGGCTGAATAACCCCGCTCTTCATGCAGTTTTCGGCCACAACGGCGTTAAACTGCTGTTTGATAACCCGAATGGAGCCAGTATCCACCCCGTTAATCTCATCGGTATTCATTGCCGTACCGATATAAAATTTATCTTTTAATACTTCCTTCAGCGTCAGTTGCGATTTAGGAGCACACTGTACGGACAAAAAACAAACAACAATTAGTACAACAAATGTTCGTAATTTTGAAATGACATTCATGATCGGTAGTTGTTTTTTATGTGTAACATTGAGTTTATTTATTACAAGGCAATATCTGAATGTTTCAATTCACTGATATTAGTCAGGGTAATTACATTAAGAATTAGTTGAATACCGTTCTTCTATTTCCATGTTTATTTTATCAATCTTATCATCGTCGAGTTCATATTTTGAAATAATAAACATTGCCAGCATAAGTAAAATTGCCGGAATAACAGCTACCAGCCATAAAATTCCCTGTTGAACAAATGGTGTCTGCGAAACGGTGTTTTTTTCATCGAAATTAACAAAAGCCAGCACAAAACCGGGAACAACGCCACCTAATGCCATGCCCGCTTTGAAAAAAATTCCGGTTAAAGCGTTGACGATTCCTGAAATTCGTTTACCGGTAGTATGTTCGCCGTATGAAATAACTTCGGGAAGCAAAGCCCACATATAACCTGTTGCAACAATCACGCCCGTGGATTTGACAAACTGTGCCACCAGCACCAGCCAAAGGTGTTGTCTAAGTCCGGGAAGTACAGAAATGATATAAAGCATTGCCATTCCGAATATCGCTACCGACAGGAAGACATAAAACATTTGTTTTTTACCGATTGCTCTTTTTATGGCAGGAATCATGGGCATAAAAATAAATGCGGGGATAGAACCCAATGCGGCGAAATAAGGAAGCCAATCGGGTGCCTGAACATTATAAATCATATAATAAGATCCGGCAGAATTACCTATAGCCATCATAGCAAAAGCAGTTATAAAGAAAAATGCCAGTACACGCAACGGACGATTGTATTTGAATTCGTTCCATAAATCAGAAACTTTTACATTGTCAGTTTCCTTTACATCCATTACCACACGCTCTTTTGTCTGAGTATAACAAAAAATAAGCAGCGCCAGTCCTGCCAAACTATAGATAGTCATAGTGATAAACCAGGCATTGCCCGATGCCGGTGAATTTATTTTACCATCGGGCGAAAGAGTTTTCACAACGATAGGAATACCATACGCAACCGCCAATCCTCCGAGATTTGCCAAAAACATACGAACGGAAGTGAGTTTTGTAATTTCGTCCGTATCTCGGGTAAGCGAGGCGTTTAACGCACCATAGGGAACATTTATCAGGGTGTATAACATGGACAAACCCACGTAAGTGATATAAGCATACAACAAGGAACCTGAAAATCCATTCCAAAAACAAAGAATAGCAAAACCTGTAAGCGGAATACCTCCGAGAAGCAAATAGGAACGGTATTTACCCAATTTTGGATTGTGTTTATCGACATAAGCACCCACCAGCGGATCCCACACTACATCAACCAAACGAACGATAAGAAACATTACTGCTGCAGTGGCTGCCGGAAGTCCGAATACATTGGTGTAAAAAATAAGCAGATACTGTGCAACTGTTTGATAAATAAGATTTTGTGCCAGGTCGCCTGAACCAAAACCGATACGCTGAATGGCGGTAAGTTTGTAGAATCCTCTCGATTCGTTAGTTTTTGCTTTTGAAATTGATTCCATTTTTATGTGTATTATTATATTTTAATGCGATTTTTAATATGTAAAAATATGGTTTAAAAAAATTCCTGTATAATATCGGTATATACTTACGTTTATTTTAAATAAAAAAACGCTGAAAATCGTTATTACCTTTTCCCCGGTGCTCCCAGGTAACTTTTCTTCAATCCGCCCAAATCAATCATGATCTTTTGAAGCACAATGCCGGGTTCCAGGACTCTGAAACGCAAGCTGTGTTTTCCGGGTTTATCAATTTTATGACGGGTAATGGTTTCGTTGATGCTGTTTGCCTGCCATTTTTCCATTAGCTTAACATCATAGTTCTGATTGATATTTACAATCTGCTCAGTTCCACCATCAAAAGAAACCGCATAGCGCAAACCCTTATTATCATTAAAATTCAGTGTTGGCGAGACTAAAATGTGAACAGGAAATTCTCCCGCGATTTCAAAATTGACATCGTATTCCAGATATACGGCATCTGTTGACTTTGGATATACATTTTGTGGAAAAGTAGTCACACCCGACAATGTTTTACCCAGATCGGGAATAATTTCCCAGTGAATTCCTCCTGTTTCGTTTTTACGGCTGTAATGTTCCGCTTCAAGTGATATGTAACGGTTGTCGAATGTGCATTTCTCCTGCTTTTTGTCTGAAATTCCATTTTCAATGCGTATTACCTTCGGCATAACACGCTTTTCAGGTTGCTGCCAGTAGGTGTACCCAATACGGATCTGGTCCATCATGTGCGCCCATTTCCCTCCGGCAATTTCGGTATTGTAATGCACAGTCAGCAGCGAGTCACGGTCAAAACATTCCTTGACTTTATCTGCCCAGCGATTTGCTTCAGCATTGTTGAGTGCTGCCAGTTGTTTGTTTTTTGCTACCGCAAAATACATTTCGTACAAATTGGAGCAGGCATCCGCCGGAAACAAAACCAGTTGATCGAAAGCGTCTCTTGCATTTTGGGGAATTTGCTGAAATAAGCGGTATGCATCGAGTGCCAGCGAACGGTAATCATTGGTTACCCGTTCGAATTCATTATAATTGGTCAGGCTGTAAATGGTGTCGTTGAGCAGTTCGGGAGTTACCCGCCGGTTGTATTTGGTGTACAGATTGATTATTCGAGCGGCTTCTTTGGCGTTTTTCTCACCAAACTGTTCGGAACACCATTTTTCTGTATGTTGCAACAGGTTTTGAGAATTGAACTGCGCGGGGTTCCAGGCCATATCCATGAAGAAACTAATCGGATATTCCATCGGTTTGAGGTCGCCTACGTTGACTATCCAAATTCTGTCCACACCATGGCTATAAGTGAGGTTCATCTGTTCCCAGATACGCTGTATCTGGCTCACATTGATCCATTT
>CALMZF010000309.1 GCA_937870645.1 uncultured Paludibacter sp.
TCCCTGTATTAAGTTATCCACAGCAATTGTCGGATAACTGATATTATTGTTCAGATACTCCATGAGCGCTGCATCGCCGCCGGGAAACGAAGGTGGTTGTTCTACCACTATGTGAACTTCCTCATCAGGAGCCTTTTCGCCCACCACCAGCTTATCCTTTTCCAGGTCAGCGATATTTTTCCCAAACTGTTCATCTGTGCCTATGACAGTTGTTGTTGAGATTTCGACTTTAGCCCCAACAAGTTCATCCTGCGATGTTATCTGATTGTTTTCATTTACCTTGTTGTCATCCATGATAACCGGCGCTGTAAACTTGATGGTACTTTTCAACTCTACAGGCGGAGGTGCTTCGTATCGCTTCTCGATATTTTCTTTGGGCACTTCTGCGTTTTTCATACTGATATCCGACATTTGTACCACATCTGTTATTTTTTCCTTTTGCTTGTTCTGATTATAGGTATTAATCAGACTTGCCGCAAGAAATGTAAGTACAGCTGCTGCAGCCACTACGATGAATGCTACGGCATGTCTTTTTGGGGAATCAGAGCGAAGCGTGTATGCTCCGTAGTCTTTGTTCTTTCCTTCAAAAATGATGTCTAACCATTCTTGTGAAGTTAAATTAATGTCGTTTGTCATGATGATTAATTTTTAAATTGTTTAGTAACCCGATTTTACCTGAGCAGGCAGTTCATTTTTTCCAGTCGTAAGATGCAGTAGTTTATTCTGCAATTTTTTTGAAACTAAAACTGCTTTGGATTGCTCATGACAAAGTTAAAGCCCGTACAAGGGTTTTGTACGGGCCTATGCTGAAGTTAACGCCAACTGTTGGGTTATCTTACTATTTTACAGTATTATACAAATTGTTTATTAACGACTGAAGGGGATTACAATGGGCTAAAATGTGCTGGAAAATCAACCTTCTGTCTCCATTTTTTCGGGAATTTTCACCTTATTCTCCAGCATTTTCTTCTTCAGTTTCGATTTACGCACGCGGATACTTTCCACAGATGTATTCATCAGCGTAGCCATCTGCTGATTATCCGATCCTGTAGCCATAAATGCCATCATCATTCTTTCACTTTCATTGAAAAGACGGCTTTCTTCGGAACTAATTCCGGTAAGTCCCGAGAAAAGTTCGTCGGTAAGGAACTGGGGTTCGGAAATGTTGGTGGTCTGCACGAAATCGTGGTACTCCGTTTCAATTTTTTGCAGGATTTGTGGATTTTTGGCGATGTGGCTGTTGCTTTGCAGGTCCAGCAGAAAATTCTTTATGGCATTATTGCGCTGTGATATCTGCCGGTATATGGGTATTACGAATTGTTTCTCCACGAGTTTTCTCTCTGCCAGCTGTTTATCGAGCATCATTTGTTTTTCATTGGCTTCAGCTATCAGCTGTTTCTGTTCCAGTATCTTTTTTTCCTGCTGCAGCGATTTTTCCTGTTCTTTCTGAAGCCGCGACCGGTTTCTGAAAATCAGCAGGGTAATAATCAATCCCATTGTGAGGATAATGAGCACCAACTGAAGGATTATATTGTTGTTTTTAAGTTTCATTGCCCTGTTTTCGGCCGAAGCAAGATCGTATTTGCGTTCGAGTTCCAGTATCTGCGTATTGAGCTGATTGTTGATGGTTTTATTCATCAGGCGGTAAACCTGCTGATAGGCAGCAGTGCTTTTATCCCAGTTTTTCATCTGCGAAGCCAGTTCGGCCACATTCAGGTAATAATAGTAATTCAGATAAAATGTAGTATCGCGGATATTCCGGGTTGCCAGCTCGCCATAATGCAGTGCGCTGTCGGGTTGGTTCAGATATTTGTAGTTATCCGAAATGCGATAATAATCGGCAAGCAGGGCATTGCTGTCCTTGTTTTGTATATCGGTACGAAGCAGGTTATAATCTATCTTGAGTGCTGTGCGGTATCGTTTATTGCTATTGTAGTACAAAGCTTCGGCATTTCGGATGTCCCGTATTTGTTCTTTATTTGCATTTGAAAAAGACTGCAGAGTTTCGAGCAGGGTGCGGGCTGTGAGAAAATCGAGTGCTTTCATCCGGTTCCAGTACATTTCGCGGCAGGTTTTGAACAAAATTACACTGTCTTTCAAATTTTCGGCAATCACGTAGGCTTGCCTGAAGTACTCATGAGCCTGACTTACGTTATTATTTTTGGTATGAATGACGCCCAGGTAGTAGCAGGCTTTCTGCATGGTTTTCTGGTCAGTTGGAGTGGTTTCTGACAAAATTAAAGCTTCTTTAATCGGAAGATAAGCGCGATTGTCAGTAATTCCGGCATGAAACCGGGTAATTCCCTGGTAAATCAAGGCTCTGATATAATTGTTGGGAGTATAATCCGGCCTTCGGGCAAACACATCGACTGTTGCACTTATCATGCTATCGGAAGGCAATGTTCGACCCATATTGTCGGCTGCGATAGAAAGTATCAAGCCTGCATAAGCCCGATCGTAACTGGTAAGTTGATTTTGTTTGATCAGATTATTGACAACATTATAAATATACTTTGGATACCGGTAGGCCATGCTGTCCAGCTCAACAAGATTTTCAGCCGGTTGCTGTTCATCTGCCGGTCGACAAGCTGCCAGACTTATCAGTAGTAAAATAAGTCCTGCATAAAATCCGGATTTTAATAATCTGTCAGTTTTCGGCATCTCAGGTGGATTGTTTTTTGAAAAAAATCGTATTACATAACCAACTCTGCGAATAATTCTTCCAGTTTATTTTCGGGATTATCGGTAAATCCATTGTGCGACCGGGAAGTCTGGATACAGGTACTCCTTTCAGCCGTCAGCCAGCGAAAACGTTCCGCTATTTCCAACTCTGCGATTTTTCCGCCCTGTTTTTCACCATTACAAATGATGGCAAAGGATTTCAGCGTGTCACCGAGCAGTCCAAAATCGAGTTCGGTTGCAGTCCGGCAAGTCTGTTCAACATCGGAACGGTATTTCATGCCAATATAGTTGGCTTCTTTTGAAAATAAAATAATGCCGATATTGATAAATTCTTCGCGTTCCACCTTCGGGAAAAGGCGTATTACAGCGTATTCATACAAGTATTTTCCGCGCATGGATAGCTTCATTTAAAAAGATTTCTGATTGTGCCAGTCTGTCTGTCAGGAACTTAAAATATGCGTCCCGGATCATTTCAGGCGTTTCGCCGTCGTGGTTCCAGTGTGCCCATTCATCAGGAATAAGATTAACCACATCACGGAGCATTTCATCATTAAGAATGTTGCGGCATTCTTCATCGGCTTCCCGGAGTTGTGACGCAAATTCGAGCAATACATGGTCTTTTATCAACGGAAAAGGATTGGCAGCCTGTTTTTCGCGGTTTGCCCAGTTGTGGTGAAAGTAGAGCGTGGAACCATGATCTATCAGCCAGAGTTGCTTGTGCCACATCAGCATATTGGTGTTCTTCACCGTGCGGTCAACGTTAGTCAGAAAGGCATCCATCCACACAATCTTTGAAGCCAACGCAGCATCCACTTTGGTTGTAACCGGATCATAAGTCAGCGCTCCCGAAAGAAAATGCAGTCCGAGATTAAGACCAGTGCTTGCTTTGAGCAGGTCCTGAATTTCCTCATCACCTTCGGAGCGTCCGAATGCTTCGTCAAGCTGAACATAAACCAGTTCGGGAATTCTTAACCCGAGAATTTTCGCCACGGCGCCACCAATATGCTCAGAGATGAGCATTTTGGTGCCATGCCCCGATCCGCTAAACTT
>CALMZF010000310.1 GCA_937870645.1 uncultured Paludibacter sp.
TGTAAAACCAACCAACTCTTCATGTAGCTTTATGTCGCCAAACAACAAGCCACATGGACAAAGCTACACATTTTTTTGGAAACTCGGTTTTCGGACAGCTGATTTCACTTGTAGAACCAACTATTCTTGCACAAGCTGTTAATCAATTTAAATCTGACCGGTATGTTAAAAAATTCAAGACGAAGGATCACTTGATAAGTATGCTTTTTTGTGCTTTTGCCAAGTGTACATCCTTGCGCGAAGTGTCGGGAGCAATGCTTGGATTATCAGGTAAAACCAGGCATTTTCAAATGGAGCACATACCCTTCAGAAGCACCCTTGGCGATGCCAATCAACAACGTAACGCAGAAGTCTTCGGCTTTATCTATCACAAGCTACTCAAAAAATATCATGGCTTTATCTCGGACAGCCGGATTAGGGATGTGATAAACAAGCAGATAGAGATATTTGACAGTACAACCATCAGCCTATTCAAGGACATAATGAAATGTGTCGGCCGAAAACCAAAGAATGGCAAACGTAAAGGAGGAATAAAAGTGCATACCATCATTAATGTTGATGAAACAGTACCCAAAATGGTTTGGTTTACCCATGCAGCAACAAACGACCACATATTGCTCAGCAAGTTGAAGATGGATTCAAATACAATCTATGTATTCGATAAAGGGTACAACGATTATAAAGCATTTGAGACATTTTGCAATCATCAAACTGGTTTTGTGACTCGTATCAAGGATAATGCTGTTTATGAATGTATTAAAGAACAAGAAATAGAGGAATATATTCACTCCGGAGTAAGGGAAGACACGATTATAAACTTCACGGTGAAAGATGGGGATAATACACGAAAACTCTTACTGAGAAAAATAAGATTCTATGACAGGGAATTTAAACGGGAATATGAGTTCCTCACCAATCTGTTTGAAATGCGGGCCGACCTGGTGGCTGCAATTTATAAACTCCGCTGGCAGATTGAAACTCTGTTTAAGCAATTGAAACAGAATTTCCCGTTGAAATACTTCCTGGGTGACAACGAAAATGCCATCAAGATCCAGATCTACTGTACACTGATAGCTAACCTGTTATTAACAGTGATCCTAAAGCAACTCACACGTAGGTGGGCATTCTCGAATTTGGTTAGTTTTTGCAAAATTCACCTGTTCAATTACATTCATCTGATGCGCTTCCTCGAAAACCCAGACAAAGACTGGCAAAGAACAATACGAAATGAAGAGCAATTAGCTTTGTTCTAAAGTAGCTAACTCCGCAATTTCTAAAAAACTCAATTAAAATACATCTGACTGTCAGGTAATTAAAGAACCACAATGCAAATTTCCTAACTTTACCGGACAACAATGATTTTATTTATAGCAAAACCATGGTAAAGAGCCCTTCGAATCATTAATATTTCCTGAAAATCAAAGAAGCACTTACCGCGGCAAATTAACACCATAATACTGCAAAATCCGCTAAGAACAAGATATAGGTAACGATGCCTGCAAAAACAAAAACGGTAAATTAAATCGGGGTCAACTTAACAACTCACGGATGGTTCCGGATACAATACCAGCCGGCAGTGATAACCGGTTAATAACATTTCACCGGATTAGCCGTTAATAAACAGATAAAGCAGCAAGGAATTGAAAAGCAGAACAAATAGGCCTAGCCTGCTGGATTTAATTTTTAGTGACCGTAATAAAGATTACGGGGCATATGAAATTACCAAATCCTCCAAACGACGTATCCGCATCAGTTTTATACTTGCGGTAAGTGGGTTTGTGCTGCTAATCCTTATTATCGGTGGAGTTATACGGATCCCCTGGTTTTCAACCTCCTCTGACAACGCCCTGGTTTATAATACTGTAAATGTAAAATATGATACCCGGCTGATAACAGAATTAAGCAAGCCATTTACAGTTGAACCCAAAAAACCGGACAAAAAGACTTTTACAGAACCAAAAATTGTTGACGAAGTACAGGAAACTGAAGATGCCGAAAAGCAAAAAACACATCCAGAGGAACAAAAGCCATCAGTACAGGACGAAATAAAACGCAATGACAGCATCGAAAAGTCTGAGTTCAAAAAGAAAGAAGAATCGCCAGAACTTATAAAAGCCAGGACCGACACGGTTGTATTTGTTGAGAAACCGCCGCAGTTCCCCGGAGGGCCCGAAGCCTTAAAGCAATATATCAGAAAAAACCTGAAATACCCTGCTGATGCCATAAACCGGAAAGTACAGGGGACGGTAGTGCTTAGTTTTATTATTGAGAAAGATGGCAGCATCAAACGGGTAATCATAACCAAAAATGTGGACCCGGTGCTTGATTTTGAAGCCGTTCGGATAATAGCCTCCATGCCTCAATGGCAGCCGGCAAGCAGCAAAGGAAAAGCAATCGCATCCATGATTGTACTCCCCATAAATTTCGCAATGCGTCCCTGAGGCGAATGATGTAAAACAGATTGCGTGCTGAGACCGGATCAGCTTAAATTTCCAGAATAAAAAATGCCCCGCTAACAGAGGGGCAATTTTTATTTCAGCGGAGAGGATGGGATTCGAACCCATGATACCCTTTTGGGGTATACACACTTTCCAGGCGTGCGCCATCGACCAACTCGGCCACCTCTCCAATAACATATAATCGGGGATTTGCATCCTTATTCCCGAATGTTTTGGGGCGCGAAGGTACAAAAAAAAGTTATATGCCACAGGCATATGCAGAATTATTATCATGACATTACCCTGGCAATTCTAAGCTGGCTTTCAACAACCCTGTATAAGGTAGCTTTTTATTACCCCTCACGAATGATAATCTATAAAGCACCAGCTATTCACCCCTGAAAAGCAGAATATTTTCCTTATAGTGCTTCATCGAAATAAAGAGAAAATAAAGCAGTGTCCCCAGATTCAGTCCGCCATAGAT
>CALMZF010000311.1 GCA_937870645.1 uncultured Paludibacter sp.
GCTTTGTCGGCACCTGCCATTGCTTTGCCTTCTTTGCATTCATGTTTTGCCATTGCCTGACCCTGAGCACATTCGTGTTTTTTCATTGAATCGGCTTTGGTACATTCTGTTTTGGCCTGAGTGCATTCGTGTTTAACTTCAGCGTTAGCATTTTTGCATTCGTGTTTGGCTTTATCAGCACATTCTTTTTTCTGAGTTTCAGCGGCATTGGTCACCACAGGAGTTTGAGCGGATATCATGGTTGCTGAGATGAATACAGCAACCAACGTCATCATTACATTTTTTGTTTTCATTTAATAAATGGTTTTTTTAGTTATTTGTTTATACTGATTGTTTGAATTTTTATACAAAGATATTTATTTTATATATTTCTGCAAGTTTAAACTTAAAATTTCATTTTCGGTTACCAACCGGAGTTTCTGTTTTCACTACATTTGCTTCATATCCCAAATCGTTGAAAGCCTTAATCAACTTACTTTCATTGGTTTTCAGGGTATCAAATTTGATGGTTACGGTTTTATCTTCCAGTTTTACTGCCATATCTTTCACCCCTTTTTCATAAGCAATGTTCTTTTCTATTTTCCGCTGGCAGCTTTCGCAATGCATGGAAACATTGAACATAACGGTTTTCTTTGATTGATCCTTTTTGGTCTGTGCCTGAAGATTAATGCTTAACGCAAATACCATTAAAATAGTTGTCAAAACATACTTTGTTTTCATATTTGTAATGTTTAATTAATTTTATTTTTATAATTTATCCTTTCCTGTCAATGCCCAGCGAAAACCTACATACAATGTCCTTCCATGCATCGGGCCCCAAACCATGGATGCATCAAAATCAGTGCCAAATGGATTTTGAACATCAATGATCGGATTTTGCTGCACAAAACCGGTGATATTTTCGGCACCTCCATACACCGACCAGGTTTTGAAATTTTTGGTTACCTGGGCATTCATAATGGTGAATGGCTTAAATTCCCGTTCCCAAAGCGGATGAGCCGGGTCGGGATCGGGTAAACGACCGCCACCGTTGAACTGCGTGGTAAAATCGAACTGCCACTTTCGAAGCGGTGTTTGATACGATAAGGATGCCAGACTTTTACTGCGATTGGTTAGTGGTTTCTCCCGCAGATTACCATTGATGGTTGTTTTCACATCATTTATTCTGTGTGCGAATGTTGCTGTCAATCCCCTTACGGGTTCTATATTCGCTTCTATTTGAAAACTGCTGGAATAAGACTTGCCACGCAGATTGCTGAAGCTGACAGCATGTGGATTTGTATCCATATCGGCCACCACCTGATTGTTAAAATCGGTGTAGAACCACTCTCCCATCAGGCTCAGTTCCTTACCGAACAACGGGAAAAATCCATGGACTGTAAATCCGTAATTCCAGGCATTTTCCATCTTCAAGTCACCGGCAATATGGAGCGAACGATTGCTTGCTAGCAGATAATTATTTTCGGCCAGTACATTGGGTGAACGATACCCTTTGCCTGCTGAAGCCCGCAAATGAACATGATCCAGGATGTTGTAACGGACGTGAAATCGAGGTGTTATAAAAGTCCCATACACCGAATTATTGTCAACACGAAGTCCTGCCATGGCCGTCAGTGCATCTTTTGTAAATGTATATTCACCA
Organism: uncultured Paludibacter sp.; assembly: GCA_937870645.1. Taxonomy (GTDB): domain Bacteria; phylum Bacteroidota; class Bacteroidia; order Bacteroidales; family Paludibacteraceae; genus UPXZ01. The sequence goes on from CALMZF010000311.1 coordinate 1,643, forward strand.
AAAATACCCGGAATATATTCTGTACGGTTAAATTCCCCCGGCAAAGAGTTCAGATTGAGGTTTTCGTTTATTACATCCATATTGAAACTGGCTCCGGTCGATATTTTATGCTGTGTCCCAATGGAAGCATCATAAATCAGATTGGCATACAAGTTACTCTGATGTCCGTCGTACTGTTTCAATCCGTAGCGGGCATCCTGATTGTGGATGGTGCCGTTGAATATAATCCCCAGACTGGATTGATTGTGCTTTTCGACCGGTTCATTTTCAGAGTGATTATGATGCTGGTCATTATCTCCGAAAAGAAATCCGTTTTTCACAAAGAATTCATATCGCTCGGTATTCACTCCTATTTTGTAGGAGTCATCGGTTCGTCCACCGGTTCTTTTCTCGGAAAGTCCCCGTACAAATGCCTGCAGAATATACCCTCCGGAATTGTAAAACCAACGGTTGGCCAGATTATACTGCTTCACCTTCGGCAAATCCATATATCCGTCACGGTTATCGTCGAGGGTCATGAATTCATCAGAGGCATGCATCAATACCGAAGTTGCCGTTTTCTCACTTAATTTTACAGCTACATCGGCGTTGGTTTCCACCCGACCGGTACTGTTTGTAAATAAATTCAGAGAAACCTTGTCACTGGTTTGTGGTTTTTTGTATTCTACATTTATCTGACCGGCAATGGCTTCGTAACCATTTTTAACCGAGGCAGTTCCCTTGGATATTTGGATGCTTTCCATCCACGGACCGGGAATATATCCCATGCCGTAAGCCGATGACAAGCCACGCAGGTTGGGTATATTTTCCGTAAGCATCTGCACATACGTTCCCGACAAACCGAGCAGCTTAATCTGTTTGGCACCAGTGGCCGCATCGCTGTACGACACATCTACTGATGCATTGGTCTCAAAACTTTCGGACAGATTACAGCAGGCAGCTTTACGCAGTTCATGCGTGTTGAGAGTTTCTACATTGAACACAGCCGTCCGGCTTTTAATTTTACCAAGACGCTGTTGTGTAACAGTAACTTCTTTCAGTTGTATCGCATCGTCCAGTGTTATTTCCAACTGATTTGTTTGTTTGGATTTTGACACATCGACCGTATCGGAATTATAAGCTACATTGCTAAATACCAGCAAGTTGTTTCCCTGTTCCGGATTTAGCTGAAAATGTCCGTCGGCATTGGTCACCACACCATCATTGTTACCAGCCCAGCGAACATATACACCCGGTATGGCCTCGTTTAATTTATCTTTCACGTATCCGTGAACCTGAGACAAAAGCTGGGTTGTTATTGAAATACAGAGTATTAAAATGAGTTGTTTTTTCATTTGTGAGTTTGATGTTAATAACTTGAATATTAAAAAAAAAGAACAGAACGAATATACTGCTGTATATCTGCCTGTTATACAAAATTCAAATTAATAAATCAAATCAGCAGGATGGAATTTTCGGACAGAATCCGCCTTCCGGTGAGTGGAATGAAGAGTTGAGAATTGTGCTCAACGGTGGTTTTAATATCAGCCGTTTCGAAACCGGTAATAAAATCTGTCCAAAGTGAACTTAAATCAGCGTACAACAGAGAATAGTCCATCAAATAATCCTCATTGAGTTGCATGGAAGGTACATCCACTGTCAGGCGGGTCAAATCACACCCTTTTTCAAGGTCATGTCCACATATATTCTCAACTGTGGTGTGTTGATGATGTTCCGAACCGTCGGCATCGTGGTGATGATGAATACATTCGCAACTCATTTCGGCAACCTTTTCAATGCCTGCTTCGGCACAGGTATTACAGCAGTAACTGATTAAGTTAAAGCCGCTGCCTGCAAAAAGAAAAATGCAGGAAAGCAAAATGCTGATAATGATATGAGTAAGCGGTGTTTTCATTTTTCGGCAACAAATATACGATGATTGGTCTGAAGTTGTATGTTCTAAGCGGTTATTTTGAGTTGTTTTAAATAAAATTAGTATCAATCTCTTGAAAAAATGCCGGTCGGAATGTTTTATTTGTATTAGAAAAAGCAACTTAAAGCAAAAAAAGAAATAAATTACCTGAAAAAGTAGTAATTTTGCACAACTTAAAAAATAGTGAATTCATTTATGAATAAATATTTACTTTTTTCTGCTTCATTACTGCTTATACTGGTAAATTCCTGCACCAAACAGGAAATGGAAATGAAGAATTACAGCTATGCCAATACATTTCACCTCACCCCTGACACCACGCTGGGCGGGCTGAGCATAAGTATAGAGGCAGAACTTCCCGTTAACTTTAGTAATAAAGAAATACTTAAAAGCATACAACAACAAATAGTGGGTAAAATGTTTGGTGAAATTTACACCAATCTGCCGGTCGATTCCATTATTCCATCGTATGTCAGCCGCTTGTACAACGACTATAAAATCAGCTACGGTACCGATCTGGAAAAATACAAGAATCTGAAAGGTCCGATGCTGAGTAACGAAATTCAGGTGGAAGCGGTATCCATGTTTCTGGATGATAAAATACTGTCGTACAGCTACGAGCGATATGCTTACATGGGTGGTGCCCACGGCAACAGCAACCGGTATTTCTACAATTTTGATCTGAGAAACGGTCACATCCTGCACGAAAGTGATATTTTTATCGATAACTACAAAGCTCCCCTTACCGAACTGATAAAACAACGGATAGTGGAAGATAATGCAGAAATAGAATCTGTAGCCGACCTGACTGAATTTGATTTTTGGGAAAGTGAAATTAAGCCGAACGGCAATTTTTATATTTCGGACGAAGGAATTGTGTATGTCTTCAAACCCTACGAAATTGCGCCTTACAGTACCGGTCAGACCGAAGTGACGCTGCCCTACGACCGACTAAAGGTCTTGCTTAAACCCGGAAATCTGATTTCATATCTTTATTCTACACCTGCTTAAAAAACGATAAAATCACTATGTCATTTCTTGAATTGCTGAAAAACCGCCGGAGCATCCGCCGATATACCGACCGAAAAGTTGAACCTGAAAAAATTCAACAAATCCTTACTGCCGCATTGATGTCACCATCATCCAAACGGAGCAATCCCTGGGAATTCATTGTGATTGAAGAGGATGAAATGCTCCAAAAACTGTCTGCATGTCGTCCCACCGGTTCACAGTTGCTTGCCGGTTCACCCCTGGGCATAGTTGTGATTGCCGACCAAACCCGAACCGATGTGTGGATGGAAGATGCATCCATTGCTGCCATTATTATGCAGCTGGAAGCTCATGATTTGGGACTTGGAAGCTGCTGGGTGCAGGTGTGGGGTCGCCAGAAAGAAGAAGGAGTAAGTGCCGAAGCATATATTAAAGAACTGCTGAGTATACCCGATGAATTTGGGGTGTTGTGCATCATCTCCATTGGCTACCGCGATGAGGAACGCAAACCTTACGACACAGAAAAACTTGATTACAATAAAATTCATTTCGGAAAGTTTAATAAACAACCCTAATAATTTTTTCAAACTCAACCCACGATGAAAGACAATCGTTTAGCCTGGGGAATTTCCCTTTTATTATTTGGCGTGATGTTTCTGCTGCGTCAGTTAGGCATTTTCTCTCCCGAAATAGCGGATGTACTTTTCGATTTCAAGAATTTCCCGCTCATAATCGGCGTAATATTTTTGATTTGGCACAAAAATAAATCCATCGGCATGATACTGATAGTGGTAGGTTTATTGCTCCGCTTGCAGGAAATCATTCACTGGACACAAAATCTGTCGGAATTCGTATGGCCACTGCTGCTTATCGCTGCCGGCATCATTCTGCTTTTCGGAGTTAAGAAAGGGAAGTAAACGAATTTCGAACCATTATTACCAAATCGGTGTATCATGAAAATTGTATTATTGGGTGCCGGAAACGTTGCTACACATCTGGGTTTACGCCTGATACAGACCGGGGTTGAACTCCTGCAGGTTTACAGTCGTACTGCATCTTCGGCTACGGAACTGGGCAAGCTGTTGGGTGTGCCTCATTGCTCCGACCTGAAGCAACTCGATAAAACCGCTGATATTTATATTTATTCGATTAAGGACAGTGCTTTAAGTGAAGTTATTTCCGGAGTTAATATCCCGGATGCCATACACCTACACACTGCCGGGAGCATTCCGATGGATATTTTCGGGGGTTTTGCTCATCATTACGGCGTGCTCTACCCACTGCAGACATTCTCCAAAGCCAAACCGTTAGATTTCAGTCAAATTCCCTTATTCCTCGAAGCAAGCGATGATCACACCACCGGGATACTCACTCAACTTGCCACCCGACTTTCATCTGTACATTATTACCTCAGTTCCGAAAAACGTAAGAAAATACATCTTTCGGCTGTTTTTGCATGCAATTTCACCAATTATATGTACCGGATTGCTGATGATATAGTTAGTGAAACAGGATTACCCTTTGACGTGCTTCAGCCGCTTATAACCGAAACAGCCGACAAAATCCGATACCTCACTCCCACTGAAGCACAAACAGGACCTGCTGTGCGCAACGATGAACCAACTATGCTCACTCACATCAATCTGTTGAAGGAGAATGAAAATGCACTCAAAACATATATTACACTAAGCGAACAAATTAAAGAGCTATACAAAAAATAAATGGAAGCATACCTGCGGATTGTACGATGGAAAAACCTGCTCTTTATCCTGGTGATACAGTGGCTAATGCAACATGCTGTGGTCTATCCGCTGCTGCAAACCTATGGTTTTGAAATAAGCCAACGCGATGTTTTTAATATTTTGTTGTATGCAGCCACCATGCTGATATCTGCCGGAGGCTATGTCATCAACGATTATTTTGACGTAAAAATAGACCGTCTCAATCGGCCTGATAAAGTGATAGTGAGTGAGAAGATTACACCAAAGGCAGCCATGCTGTATTATCAAATGCTAACTGTTACGGGAGTTATTTGCGGTCTCATTTTAGCCTTCCTTTCTCATAGTTTTACGCTGGGATTTATAATGTTATTTACCCCCGGCTTGCTTTGGTTTTACTCAGCCAGTTACAAGCGTCAGTTTATTACAGGCAACGTTATTGTCAGTTTTTCAGCATCGCTGGTCATGCTTGTGGTGGGTTTTCTGGAGGTAGCTTTACTTCAGATACAATACGGTAATCTGCTATTGCAGACGCCAATACCTGCACAAATATATGGCTGGACCGGTGGTTTTGCGGCCTTCGCTTTTGCATGCACCTGGATACGCGAAATCATCAAAGATATGGAAGACATTCACGGCGACAGGGAAATGGAATGCCGGACAATGCCCATAAAATGGGGAATACCTAAAACAAAATACTTTCTGTATGCGTTAATAATCCTGACAATAGCTGCGCTTTTCCATGTTGATTTTCACTACATTCATTTTGATGGTAATCTCACTACCCGTTATATCCTGTTCGGTTTGACATTGCCGCTGGTTGCACTGAGTTACCTCATTTTCAGAAGTAAAACCCCTGAAGATTTTCATCAGGCATCTACACTGTCAAAGTTTATCATGCTGGCAGGTGTGCTTTACAGTTTGATTTTTTACTATCTTACAGCAAAAACATTTCATATCAGTATTTTCGGTTTATTTATTGTAAAATGAAATACATACTTGACCATCTGAGCAAATACGATATCATTTTAGGTTCTCAATCGCCCCGCCGACAGGAACTTCTGGCCGGTCTGAACATCAATTTCAGGGTTGAAAGCATTTATGTGGAAGAAACCTATCCCGAAACGCTTGTCGGGGTGGACATTCCGATGTATCTGGCTCAAAAAAAAGCATTGGCTTTCACCCTCGAAGAAAATACGATGCTGATCACTGCCGACACTATTGTCTGGCACGAAGGTGCCGTGTATGGCAAACCCGACGACTGGACCGATGCAAACAGAATGCTATTAACTCTTTCCGGTAAAATGCATCAGGTTATAACCGGGGTGTGTATTACCACAAAAAGGAAACGACGCGTCTTTCACGTAATTTCCGATGTGTATTTTGCCCGTTTCAACGAAGCCGAGGTTGATTATTACCTGGAAAATTATGAGCCTTATGATAAAGCCGGTTCATACGGTGTGCAGGAATGGATCGGATATATCGGAGTTGAACGCATTGAAGGATCTTACTTCAATGTAATGGGTCTGCCGGTGCAGCGTCTGTACAACGAATTGAAAAACTGGAAAGAATAGTCCTATGAACAAAGTTACAGTTTGTATCTCGCCGGCACTTTATTCTTTTTATGCCCAAAAGGAAGCTATTGTTATCATCGTGGATATTTTCAGAGCCACCACCAGTATATGTGCTGCCTTCAACAACGGAGCCCGCTCGATACACACGGTAGCCACGGTGGAAGAAGCCATACATTACAAAGAAAAAGGCTATCTGGTAGCCGCAGAAAGGAATGTGAAAAAATGCAACTTCGCCGACTTTGGCAATTCACCCTTTGATTTTAGTCACGAAAAAGTAGCCGATAAGGAAATAATATTTACTACAACCAACGGCACACAAGCGGTACAAATGGCTCTGGATGCAGATGAAATCCTGATCGGGGCATTTTCAAACATAACCACACTCACCAATTATTGTAATTCGAAGAAAAAAAACGTACTGATACTATGCTCGGGTTGGAACAACAGGTTTTGCTTGGAAGACACCCTGTTTGCCGGTGCGCTGACAGAGAAATTGATAAAAACAGGGAAATTTTGCTCCGATTCAGATGCAACACTTGCTGCGCTTGAACTTTGGAAAATTGCTCACCCGGATTTAATAAACTATATTTGTAGCACCGAACATTATCAACGGCTAAAAAACAACGGTCTTGAGGATTCGGTAGAATACTGCCTTACGAACGACACTACTCCAGTATTGCCTGTTTATGATAAAATAAATAGAATTTTTATTCTCAAAAAATAACTGAACCATGAAGTTACAACATTCAATCCAACGAATGGCAATCCTTTCACTTACGGGATTTTTAGTCTTGAGTGCAGGATGCAAAACGGAAGCAAAAGTCACTCTTCCCACTGTTTCAACAACTGAGGTTACCAACATAACAGCCCATTCGGCCACATCGGGTGGCAACATCTTGGACAGCAAAGGCATGACCGTACTGACAAGGGGTGTTTGTTTGGCACAGACTGCCAATCCGACTATCAATGACCGGATAACCATCGACGGAAGTGGTACGGGCACTTTCACCAGCACTCCTGACTTACTTACACCGGGTACTGGTTATTTCCTCAGAGCGTATGCCACTAATAAAGCCGGGACTGCTTATGGAAATTCGGTTACATTTACAACGAAAAGTGAAACAACAAATACCGGATTTGCCAAAGGAGCAGATATCGGATGGCTTCAGCAAATGGAAGCTACGGGATATAAATTCTACAACGATGCAGGTGTCCAGACCGATTGCATTCAGATACTGAAAGATCACGGTATCAATTCCATCAGGCTGCGAACCTGGGTAAATCCATCGAATGACAAGGCCAGCGGTCATTGCAGCAAGGAAGAAACCGTAGCAATGGCTGTAAGGGCTAAAAACGCGGGAATGCGGGTGATGATTAATTTTCATTACAGCGACAGCTGGGCCGATCCATCCAAACAGGTAAAACCCGCCGCATGGAAAGATCTCACCTTCGAACAACTGAAACAAGCTCTCTATGACTACACAGTGGATGTAATGAGCGCACTAAAGACAGCCGGTGTTACCCCCGAATGGGTTCAGGTTGGCAACGAAATACCGACCGGATTTCTTTATCCGGAAGGCAGTATTTACAAAGCGGATGGCAAAACCGAAGACTGGGCACCAATGGTTCAGTTGCTGAATAAAGGGTATGATGCCGTGAAATTTGTAAGTCCCGATACTAAAGTGATACTGCACGTGGACAGGGGCAACGACAACGGACGCTTCCGGTGGTGGTTTGATGCGGTTACAAAACAGAATGCAAAATATGACATTATCGGCATGTCGTACTATCCGTACTGGCTCGATGGGAAACCGGATTACACCCAGTCAATCAATGCGTTGGGCAATAATCTGAATGATATGGCACAACGTTACGGCAAGGAAGTAATGGTGGTAGAAGTAGGCGGAGAGGACGGACAAGATACTCAACTTACTGCTGCACAGAATGCAGCCAAAATACAGAACACCTACGATATGCTTGTTGCAGTACTCGACAAAACTCGCGCAGTGCCCAACGGTAAAGGTCTCGGGGTATTTTACTGGGAGCCGCAGGGTGCACGCTCCTGGAGCTACTACCCCCTCAGTGCCTGGGGAAATGATGGCAAACCCACACACGCCATGGATGCATTCTTAAAATAAAATAACGTTAAAAGCAGGAACAATAACAGCTTTCAATCTGTTAAAAATAACCTGAATGTAAATAAAAAACTCTGAGTTTTTTATTCATTTAGAAAGGTCGAATTATTAACAATTAAAAATATAGGAGATAAAAGTATGCTTAACCCAAAAATTTCAAAATTACTCAACGACCAGATCAACAAAGAGTTTTATTCCTCTTATTTATATCTGGACATGTCAAATTTTTATATCGACAATAACCTGAAGGGTTTTGGCAACTGGTTTGCCATCCAGACACAGGAAGAATATGCACATGCCATGTTGTTTCTGAAATACATGCTCAACAATGGTGAGAAAGTAACACTCGGAACAATTGCTGCACCTGACATTAAATTCAACGACTTAAAAGCGCCACTTGATGCTGCCATGGAACATGAATATTTCATTACTGCATCCATCAATGAAATTTATGCAGCAGCTTACGAGATGAAAGACTTCCGCACCATGCAGTTTCTCGACTGGTTTGTAAAAGAACAGGGTGAAGAAGAACAAAACACCGATGATCTTTGCAAACGTTTTGATCGGTTCGGTAACGATCCGAAAAGTCTTTACCTGCTCGACAACGAGCTTTCTACAAGGGTATTTAATCCACCTTCGCTGGTGATATAATTATTTAAATTTCAATAATGAAAGCGGGCATCCTTTTTTTTAGGATGCCCGCTCTTTTTATGGAATATTTACAATTTAATCAGTTTTATTCTTTCCATTTTTCCATTGTTGAATACTTCCAGAATATAAAGTGATTTTGGCAAATTCGTCAGGTGAACGGTTTCATTCAATCCGGATATGTTCTGACACAGTATTTGTTTTCCGGATAAATCATAGAGTTTAATACCCTGTTTTCGATAAGTGTGTTTTTGAAACTCAACCATGACTGTTTCGTTCAATCGTAAATTGTTATAAATTTTCAGGTCTGAAGGGTTTATTGCTGTTTTCAGTCCTGATGAAATGTTTTGTACATCTATTTCTTCCGATATTATCCTGCTCTCGTTGTCTGGAGATAGTTTTAGTGAGGCTTTGTATTTTCCTGTTTTAGTGGGTGTAAAATCTGATACAGTCCCACCCTCAGCCGGTGCAATGGCAGTCCCATTGTAATACCACTGGCAGGCATTCCCCTGGGTGGAGCTTGTAATCTCACCATTGGTGTAATATAATTTCGGTTTCGTCATGGTAATCATTTCCTTTACTTTTTGAGCTATGATAGCAGCTCCGGCAACCGTAGGATGAATACCGTCCGACTTAAAATTGCTGGTGTTTGTCCAGTCACCGTTGAATGCTGTGTAAATATCAATCAGTCCTGTTCCGGCTTCAATGGCTACCTGTTTAATCTTTACATTTACAGAGTCTTTGATATAGCCAGAATAGATAGTCCAACCTGTATTTTCTCCCGGAGGGAGCAGTCCAATCCAGACTTCAGGTTTGGAACTTAAATTTCTGAACGATTGAATCATGGCCTTGTAATCGGCAACAAATTGCGAACCATAAGGATTCCAATTGGTTGTTTTTGCGTCATTTGTACCAAGTTCAATCATTACATAGTTTGGTTTACTTGCCAGTGCATTGGTATATGCTGTTTCGTTCCAGTAGGGCAGGTTACCATTTTTCAGCATGGTTCGCGAACTTACTCCATAATTGCCCACAGTCCAGTCGGCAGTGCCCAGTAAATTTTGTAATTGAGCTGGATAACTTTCGGTAGCGGGGTTTGTTAATGTGTAACCGTAGGTAATACTGTTACCAACACAGGCTATTTTCTGCTGATTTTGATTTGTATTTTCGGTTTTTATCAGATACTGACAACCTGTATCGGTTATATTAGAACCTCCGCCCCAGTTATATATTTTATATGACAAGCCTGAATTATTGGTTTGATTAAACTGGACTGCTCCACTGGCAACAGCAAAATAAGAGTTGTTGAAGGTGGGAATAAATGTCCAGCCGCCTGATGTTGGTGTTCCGTTTTGAGCTTTCAATGCTGTATTATAGGCAGATGCGGGACTGATGTAGCTGCCTGATACTTTGCTGATTATATTATATGTACCATCAGCGTTTTTGGTGATTTTCCAGAGGAACTTGTCGGTAGCGGCCGCATAGGTTTCACCTTTCAATTCAGCATTATCACCCTGATAAGCTATATAATTGTTTGCATTACTGTTACGAAGCGGGGTTGAGAATGAATACCAGTATTCTGTTTCTGTTGTGCTTACTTTTGGATAGTTGATGGCTGCTTTATAATAATTGGTTTGCGCATTCATCGTTTCAGTAGCCGCACGATATTCAGCATCAGTCAGTGTTGTGTTATTTACGATGGCAGTTGCAGCTGTAATTTTCTGGTCGAAGGCAGAAATGACTGATGGCAGGTATTGCCCGGGTTCAGTACCACTGGTCATCAGGGCTTTTCGCGACTTGGCATTGTCAATTGCTATTTGTAGGGTATCAGCTGCATTAAAGGTGTATGCCAGGCTGTCCGTGAAGCGAATAGTCGGGCTATTTGAATCGTTGAACAGATTGGTGTTGCTGTTTTCGTCCCATCCAAATCTCACATAAACGGGCTTTGTTATGCTTGAAGTAGAGTCGGATAAAATGATATCATTTCCACTTAATACAGCATGAGCTTTTTTAAATTCTTTGTTGATACCGGCAATTTCAAAACCGGTGTATGTTGTGCCGGTTGACATGTAGAATCCTGAATTGTTTTTAAATACAACCCTTACAGAGCTTCCTTCAGCATTAATCGATTCTTTACGGGCTGCCAATGGTTGAATACCGGTTTTACCATATGAAAACTTCAGTGCGATATTTGCCATTCGGCTGCCAATAGTTGATTTGTTGGTAGGATGAATGTTGGTATAATTGCTAATGTCAGTAATTGGGACGCCCCAAACATTGTTGAGTTCCATTGCCTTATCCATTTGCTCGTTGAAAAGCGGCAACGCCTGACGTGAAGAGCCCAGTACCGCGTAGTTGGCGGAATATTGAAAATTAGCGATTTGAACATAGATTACCGGAAGATTACTGATGCCCCAGGCGTTTCTCCAGGCCTGGATTGTTGCTTTGAATTTATTGCCATA
>CALMZF010000312.1 GCA_937870645.1 uncultured Paludibacter sp.
AATATCATCCATTATGCGCTGCGCCAGCTGTACATGTTTGCTGAAAAGATCAAAATCAAACCAGGCTTCGGGTGTAAATGGCTTGTTGACATACGAATACATATTGATGGCCAGCAACCGGCAGCTATCATACGGACATAGTGGTATTTCTCCACAGGGATTCGTGGAAACTGTTCGGTAGCCCAGATCGGCATAGCAGTCGGGGACAGATTCTTTGAGAATAGTATCCCAAAAAAGAACCCCGGGCTCGGCAGATTGCCAGGCATTGTGTACAATTTTTTTCCACAGTGCAGCAGCATCAATGTCCTTTTTGACCCACGGATTGTTTCCGTACAACGGATACTGTTGGGTGTAAGGGATGTTGTTGATGGCAGCGTTCATGAATTCATCGTCAATTTTTACCGATACATTGGCTCCGGTTACTTTTCCCGATTCCATTTTGGCATCAATAAATGACTCTGCATCGGGGTGTTTGATAGCCACACTCAGCATCAGAGCACCACGTCGGCCATCCTGAGCCACTTCGCGCGTGGAGTTGGAATATCGCTCCATAAATGGAACAAGACCGGTAGAGGTGAGGGCAGAGTTTTTTACCGGCGAACCTTTGGGGCGGATGTGCGAAAGGTCATGACCTACACCACCACGTCGTTTCATCAGCTGTACCTGTTCTTCATCTATTTTGATGATGGCACCGTATGAATCAGAGTCTCCGTCGAAACCGATTACAAAACAGTTGGACAATGAGGCAACCTGATATTCATTGCCGATACCTGTCATGGGGCTTCCCTGGGGTACAATGTACTTAAAGTCCCTCAACAATTCAAAAAGTTCCTCTTTCGAGAGAGGATTGGGATACTTTTCTTCGATTCTTGCGATTTCACTTGCCAGACGACGGTGCATATCATCGGGAGTTTTTTCGTAAATGTTGCCGAACGAGTCTTTCAATGCATACTTGGTTGCCCATACCTTTGCTGCCAGTTCGTCTCCTTTGAAGTAGTCTCTGGTTGCATTCTCGACTTCGGCCTGAGTGTAAATTTTTCTTTCCACGATTGAATAGGATGTTATAAATTAGGTGTTTATGAAATTTCTGATTTTGGTTTTTGCGGACTACAATTTTAAGAAAATAATTTGATATTATCCAAAGAATAACAAAATATATTTTCAATATTTCTGAAAAGTTTTCCAAAATAAATTCTAATTACTTGTGTATTTGATATATAGAATTTTATTTTTAACAAAAAGTTTTCCAATTTGAAATTCAATCACTGGGAATAGTTTGAGAAAATTAATTTTTACAAATAATAATATGGACTTAATAATTGCTTGTATATCAACCTGCCATCGAAAATATTCACAGCAAAAGAACAACAATTAAAATATATCGGATTTTTTTAACTAAATATTCTTTCGTCTTTAGCTAATAAAACAATTATACGTTTTCTGTTGAATAAAATGAATTTTATTGTAATTTTACAAACTGATATCCACGTGATATTCTCTGATTTTGATAATTTCAAGACCCAAATATGACACACTATGACAGAACAACAACTGAATAAAAAGGAGTACAGGTACATACTCATAGCCTTGATTTTAATTCTGGGATTTATACTCTTCAGGGAGCTACAACCTTATCTGAGTGGTTTTATGGGCGCAATCACATTGTTTGTACTCTTGCGTGGACAAATGAAATACCTGACTAAAAAGAAAAAGCTGAATAGAGGATTAAGTGCTACGATCATTCTGCTTGAAACGTTACTGGTATTTTTGATTCCCCTGACAGGTATTACATTTTTAGCCATCGACACACTTTCGGGCATCAAAATTGATCCTGAAATCATTAAAGAGCAGCTACTTAACTTTGTAAACCTGATAGAAAATCGCTTTAATTTCAAACTGTTCACTCCCGAGAATCTGTCATTCATTCCCAAACTGGGTACAAATGTGGTTCAAGTGCTTGCTACCAGTTCCTATTCGCTGGTTATCAATGTAGTGGTAATTTTATTTGTTTTGTATTTTATGCTCTACAGTTACGAGGAATTCGAAATTACAATACGTGAAATTTTACCTTTTACTCACGATAACAAACAGTCTTTTGTTCATGAAACAAAGTCCATTATCCAGGCCAATGCCGTAGGAATACCGCTGCTGGCCATTATTCAGGGAATATTTGCCTACGTTGGTTATATGATTTTCGGTTTGGACAATGCACTGCTGTACGCCGTACTCACAGCCTGTGCCACCATATTGCCGGTGGTGGGAACTGCGCTCATCTGGCTGCCGCTGGGCGTAATCTACTTATTTCAGGCCAATTATGTGGGAGGCATCGGAATTATTCTTTTCGGGGCCATCGTTATTGGCGGTGTTGACAATTTAGCCCGACTGATACTGCAAAAACGGCTGGCTGATATTCATCCGTTGATAACTATTTTTGGCGTTTTTATCGGTATTCCCATGTTTGGGTTTTGGGGAGTGATATTTGGACCGCTGCTGCTTTCGTTATTTATATTGTTTTTCAATATGTACCGGCGTGATTACATACCCGGATCAGTAGCTAAACCCATTGTAACTAATCATTACATTCCTGAATTGAAAATCAGGGAAAAGGCTGAAGAATCCGAAGATAAAAAAGAAGGAAATGCCGTAGAGCAGAAAAAATAAGGAAATATAACTAAGAAAAAACGGGATGAATTGTTTAATATTCATCCCGTTTTTCGTATGTGTAGTGTGCTATTTTATTTTGTATTTACAACTTGCTTTTCCTTTAACAATGTTTGTCAGTTTGCCTTTAATTAGTTGACGGCGAAGCGGTTTTATCTTGTCGGTAAACAGATGCCCTTCCAGGTGATCGTATTCGTGCTGCACTACGCGAGCTTTGTAACCATCGTAAACTTCTACATGTTCAATGAAATTTTCGTCCATGTAGCTGATTTTTATAGCTTCGGGTCTCGACACCGTTTCATTGATGCCCGGAATGCTCAGACAGCCTTCGTCATATTCCACTTCATTTTCGCTCTCCTCAAGCAACTCAGGGTTGATCATGGTCACTTTGAAATCGCCTAATTCCGGATTATCTTCCATCAGCGGTGCCAAATCTATCACTATCAAACGAATGGGAATACCTATCTGCGGTGCAGCAAGGCCTACGCCTTCGGCATGCACCATGGTATCGTACATGTTTTTAATCAAATCTTTCAGACCGGGATAATCCTGGTCTATCGGTTCTGCTATTTTTCGGAGTACCGAATTGCCGAATGTATATATGGGTAGTATCATTTTAGTAAGTTAATTTTATTTTCCAGATAGCTTTGAAGAATGATGGTAGCACTTATTTTGTCCACCAGGGCTTTATTCTGACGATCTTTTTTCTTTAATCCGCCGGTCAGCATGGCCTGATGAGCGAGTGCCGAGGTAAAACGCTCATCTACATAAATGAGTTCAATGGTTGGAAATTTTTTTTGTAATTTATGCGCGAAAGGCTTGATTTGTTTCATCGTTTCGGACTCTTCGCCATTCATCTGAGTGGGCAATCCCAACACAAAAATATCCACAGGCTCTCTCGCAACATATTTTTCGAGGAAATCGAGAACTTCGTGTGTGGGAACTGTGTCAAGTCCGTTGGCAATAATGCGCATAGGATCGGTTACCGCCAGTCCTGTGCGTTTTGTGCCATAATCTATTGCCATCACTCTGCCCATGTTTCCCAAATTTTCGGCAAAGGTACGAAAAAAAATTATTCAGATAAAATTCAGAAATTACACACTGTGTTTATGTTAGTTAAAGAATATTTTTAATCCTTTGAGATTTATGATGATTTCTGTTTGGTGTTTTTTTGTTACTTTTGTATCCGGTCAAAAGGCTATAAAACATATATTAATATACTCATAATTAAATAATTAACAGAAATGCATAATTGGTTTCAGTGTAAAGTGAAGTACGAAAAAAATGCCCAGGATGGTGGCATAGTTAAAACAAGTGAAGCGTATCTGGTTGATGCTCTGTCGTTCACAGAGGCTGAAGAGCGTATCAACGAAGAAATGCGTCCGTTTATCAGCGGTGAATTTCTGGTGTCAGACATCAAACGGGAAAAAGTTAACGAACTTTTCGCCAACGAAGCCGGTGATCGCTGGTACCGCTCAAAAGTGAACTTTATCAGTCTTGACGAAGAAAAAGGGGTGGAAAAACGAATTGCCACAACGATGTACGCTCAGGCAAGTTCGGTAAAAGATGCACTGGAGGTGATTGAAAAAGGGATGAAGGGTACGCTGGCCGATTACGAAATCGCCGCAATTACCGAAACAAATATTATGGATGTATTCCCCTATAAAGCAGAATAAGACAACAAAATTCAGTAAGCAATTAATCACCAGACTTTGGGACAAATGAGTATCGCACAAAATATTCAGGAAATCAGAAAAAACATTCCCGCGAATGTTTCTTTGGTGTGTGTGTCCAAATTTCATCCCGAAAATGCGATATTGGAAGCCTACAACTGTGGCGAACGAATTTTTGGTGAAAGCCGTGTGCAGGAACTACAGGCAAAGCAAACTAAACTTCCGGCCGATATTCAATGGCATTTTATCGGACATTTGCAATCAAATAAAATCAAACTCGTACTGCCAACGGTAAGTCTTATTCACGGAGTGGACAGTTTCAATCTGCTCAAAGAAATCAACTCCCGCGCTCTGAAAGCGGGCAGGGTAGTATCCTGCTTGCTGCAAGTGCATATAGCCAGGGAAGAGACAAAATTCGGTTTTTCAATGGAAGAAATTCACCAAATGCTTTCGGGCATTGAATTTGGTTCTTTTGAGAATGTTCAAATAAACGGATTGATGGGTATGGCTACTCTTACGGATGACAAGGAGCAAATCAGGGCTGAATTCAGAACCCTGCGACATCTGTATGACAAATTGAAACGAGAATATTTTCAGAACAATGAAAATTTCCTCGAATTGTCCATGGGAATGTCAGATGATTATCAAATAGCCATAGACGAAGGCAGCACGATGGTACGAATTGGAAGTTCTATTTTTGGAATGAGAGAATATTGATTTTTGTCAGAAAAAAAGTTGTAGTTTCACTTCTTCCGCTTTAGCACAACCAGTGTAATTTCCGGTGGAACTCCAAGGCGCAATGGGATGCCTACATACCCCGCTCCACGGTTTACGTACAGATACTGGTTACCCTGGCTGTACAGTCCGTCCCACTTTGGATAAATAATAGCTGCGGGTGAAAGATGAATTTTACTATTCGTAATTCCTATCTGTCCGGCATGAGTGTGTCCCGAAAGTGTGAGAAAAATGTCTTTTTTTCGGGTTGCTATCTCTTCGTCCCACTGATTGGGATCGTGTGAAATCAGGATTTTTTTTCGCTCAGGCCTGGTTCCTTTCAATGCTGCCGTAAGGTCGCCGTGATTCTCAAAATGACCTGAACCGTAGTTTTCTACGCCTGCCAGGGTAATGGTATCCGATCCTTTCACCAGTTCCACATGCTCATTGAGCAGTAAGCGGAAACCCAGATTGCGGATATTTCTTTTTGTTTTATCCAGATTTTCTTCCTTTTCTTCCTTCGTTTTCCACTTGGTGTAGTCGCCATAATCATGATTACCCAGCACCGCGTACATACCCTGCCTGGCTTTTAGCCTTCTAAAATAAGGTTCCCACCCGGCGGTTTCATTCTCATAATTGTTGATTAAATCGCCACCAAAAACAATGATATCGGGCTTCCCCTCATTAAGCAAAGTGATGATCGGCTCCATTATTTTGTGACGGTTGTTCCAGTTGCCCAGGTGAAGGTCGGCAAACACAGCAATTTTATATCCGTCAAAATTACGTGGAAGCTCATCTACATATATATATTGTGTCTTTAAATAAAAATCATCGCGGGTAACAACGACACCATAAAACAGAAAGGTAACCAGATACACCGACAATGCAAAGCCGATAATGCGAAAAATACGGGTTTTTGCATTGAATATCCTGTTAAATGAGTGATTGATATAATAAAACACAATGTACAGTACCTTAGGCGTGTAAATGACTGAAAAAGCGAATAAAATCCACGATATTCCGGCAGTAACCTGATAACTGGAATTGTACACCAATCCGAAACGAATATAAAAAAAGGAAAGTATAAAAAGAAATCCGGGTACTAAACTCAACAGACGAAACCAGGGATAAAAATGATGTTTTTTCATTTTCATAAAAAACCACAAATCCGGTATCAGTATTAATGCCGTAAATGCAATCAGGGATGTGAGGTACATTGCCATCTTCAGGTGGATTGTGGTTAGGTTGTCCTTATAGCAAAGATAATACTTCATCTTGTAATATGTGTATCGGTTTTCATTTTTTACCTCTAAAAAATGTATCTTTGTAGAATAAATCAAAATTTCAATATTCGTGGTACAATTTCTTTTTTTCCTCATTATTTTTATTCTGATTGCCGATTTTATACTGGAGCGCTCGCTGTCTTTTCTCAACGCAAAAGCTGCTGCCCAGCCTATTCCTTCGCTGCTTTCCAATGTTTATACCCATTCTCAGTATCGAAAACAGCAACTTTATTTTCAGGCAAATACCAAGTTTGGCATGATTACTTCGGCCGTTAGTCTCACGGTGGTACTGCTTATGTTTTGTACGGGTGGATTTGGATGGCTCAGTCAGTTGGTAGGCGGGTGGTCAGAGAATCCTATTGTAGTTTCGCTCATTTTTTTTGGTCTGATATTTCTGGCTAATGAATTGATATCTATCCCCTTTGAATGGTATCAAACATTTGTAATCGAAGAGCGATTTGGATTTAATAAAATGACACCAAAATTATTTATCACCGATAAACTTAAAGGATACTTACTTTCGGTGGTGGTTGGAGGCGCTATTCTTACACTGGTTATGTGGATTTATCGTCTTAATCCTACTTATTTCTGGCTCATAGCCTGGTCTTGTATTACAGTTATCAGCTTGTTTATCAGCTTTTTCTATTCCGAATTGATAGTGCCATTATTCAATAAGCAGACTCCGCTCGAAGCGGGAGAACTGCGCGATGAAATAGAAAAATTCGCTGTAAAATCAAATTTCAAACTGAAAAATGTATTTGTAATCGACGGCTCTAAAAGAAGCACAAAAGCCAATGCCTATTTTACAGGATTTGGTAAAAAGAAGCGAATTGTGTTGTACGATACCCTAATCAGGGATTTGACTACCGATGAAATTGTGGCTGTGCTGGCACATGAAGTTGGACACAACAAACATAACCATACGCTGAAAAATATGATGCTTAATATGCCCTACACCCTGCTGATGTTCTTCTTATTTGGCATCATGCTCCGAAGCCAAACTCTGGCACAAGCGTTGGGCGGGTCAGAAGCTTCCTTCCACCTTAATGCGCTTGGATTTGGTTTTATCTATTCACCGCTGGCAATGGTGATTGGTCTGGGCATGAACATCCTTTCGCGCCGGTTTGAATATCAGGCCGATGCCTTTGTGAAAGTCAACGGGCTGAGTAATCAACTAATTTCGTCGTTGAAGAAAATTTCGTCCAAAGCGCTATCCAATCTGACTCCTCATCGGGCGTATGTATTTGTTCACTATTCACATCCCACTTTGTATCAGCGAATTAAGGCGCTACTCTGACATCACACATTTATGTATTTATTTACAATATGTACTTTTATTTATTCCATAAATTTCAACTAATTAATACATTATGCTACTAGGTTTGATGGGTGCAATGCCCGAAGAAATGGATAAAATTATTGATGCGCTGACTGATAAGAAAGTGGTGGAGCGGGGGAGCCGGTTGTACTATCGGGGTAAATTGTACGGACAGGAAGTTGTTGCCGTATTTTCGCGGTGGGGAAAAGTGGCAGCAGCTACCACGGCTACAAACCTGATTGTAGAATTCGGCGTGGATCGGATTGTGTTCACCGGTGTGGCCGGAGCCATCTCCGATGATCTAAACATCGGTGATGTAGTCATAGCGCAGCGCCTGTTTCAGCATGATATGGATGCCCGCCCGCTGATGCGACGATTCGAAATACCCCTTACGGGAAAAACCTCGTACGAAATCTCCGAACAAAATTCAGGTTTAATGGTTGAGGCTGTACATAATTTTCTGAAGAATAACAATCAATTAAGGAATTTTGCTATGGAGCAGCATGCACCAACCCCTAAACTAATGCTTGGCGATATTGCCAGTGGCGATCTGTTTATTTCAGGTACTGAAATGAAAAAAGCCCTTATCCGAAATCTTCCATCGGTAGTTTGTGCGGAAATGGAAGGTGCAGCAGTAGCTCAGGTCTGCAACGATTTTGATGTGCCGCTCACCGTAGTGCGCATTATATCCGATACAGCTGACGAGCAGGCACATACCAGTGCTATTGGTTTTGTCAATCAGTACGGCGGTGAATACTCACTGGCCATTCTCAGAGAATATATTCGATTGTTTAAGTAATTCATAAAAAAAAATTCTCTACTGGTCAGGGAGAGAAGTTTTTTTTGAAAGGATTGTGGTTTTTTTT